>VHDM01000011.1 GCA_016876055.1 Verrucomicrobiota bacterium | reverse complement strand
AGAAGTGGGAGCCGGGCGGATCGGAGCGGTCGTGCCGGTGGCGATCTGGCCGATGGTGTTGATCGCGGGAGCCGCGGGAGCGGCTGGACCCAAGGGACCCGAGGCAGGCGCCGGCGCAGCCTGCGCGACCGGACGGGCGTCTGCCGGCGGCCCGCCACCTGCGCCGGGCCCGGCGGCGGTATCAATATCCAGCCCGTCCCCGGTATTTCCCCGGCCGACCAGATCAGTTCGTTTATTCACCACCACCATCTCCTCTTTTTCCACGCGGGGGGCGCCGACCAAGGGATCGCCGTCTTTAGTTTTCACCGCCACCACCTCCACGCCGAGGTTTTCAAGTGTGCCTTCCTTGACCATGATTTGTTGGGTCTCGATCGTTTTTTCGATTTTCGGAGCGGAAGGCAGTTCGCTCTTGAACTCAGCGATCAGTGGCGTGGTGGCCACCACTTTCTTCACGTCCACATCGAAGACTTGAATCTTGGGGGCGGCCGCCGATGGCGGGGTGCCACTTTCACTCGCGCCTGAAGAAGCGGACCCCTGCCCCGACCCGCCGGTTCCCCCTGCCTTGTTGTCATCAGAGGCTGCCGAGGCTCCCGGAGCCCGAGAGACCGTGCTTGCATCGGCGGAACCTGGGCTGCTGGCTTCCTGAATGGCGTCCGCCCCCACCGAGGCCGCCTGACCGGGACGAATCACGGCGGTGCTTTTGCCCACGGTGACCGTCAGGCCCCCTTGGCCTTCCAAAAGCACAAACATGGCGTTGCCACTGGCATCCCGGCTGGCCATGAAGGTCGTGCCGGAAACGGCCGCAGTGACCCCGCCGCAATCCACCGTGGCGCCACCGTTGCCGGGAGGGGTGTGAATCAGCACGGTCCCCTGCTCTAGTTTCACCAACCGTTCCTTCGACTGGAAGGAGAACCGGGTGTTGGCACCCATTCGGGTGATCGAGGAGTCGGCAAACGTCAGCTCGGCCATGGAGGCGGCGGCGGTGGAAACCTTGGACTTCTCCATGATCTTTTCATTCACTTTGGCCGGGTTCGCCCCGCTGCCCGGGTCATGCTCCACCATGTTCTTGATAGTGGTGATCTCGGCCTCCTTAAATTCCATCGCCGCGAAACAAGGCAAGGCATAAGCACCCGCCAGCAAGGCAAAATGGGTTTTTCTAAAGCTCATACGACCCTCATTCGACCAATCCGAACCAAGGGAGGTTCAAAAAAATTTTGTCTATACCTTAAATGAATCAACTACCTCCTTTTTAAGACACAAATCGCTAAATATCAATAGTTTTGATAAAGTTCTGAAAGCTGCCTAACCCATTGTAAGTAATTGATTTAAAAACCCCTATTTGTTGTGTTGAAAATTGAAATCTCCCCAACCCTTTGGGCTGGTACCGCGATCCTTTAAACTCAACCTCTCGGCCCATGTCCCAAGACGTGGGTGGAACCCAACTTTACCGTGCCGCCTGAAGGTCATGGGCCGCAGAGACCAAACCGGACAAACCCCCTTTTCCTACTTCTCGACCGCGCGGACCACTTGCCACCAGCAACCCGCCGCAGCCGCCGAAAGGACGGCCAACTCCGGCAAATACCAGGATGCCCCCAGGCTCAGGCCGGTGCAGCCCGCCCCGGCCAGGGCTGCCAACCAGCCCAGCGGACTACCCATGACCACCGACCGGCCGCCAGGCCAGCTCCAGTTCCATCCGCTCCCGCAACGACGCCAGGGCATCCAACCCCCGCGCCATCGCCCCGGTGGGCTCACCGCAGTGCGGGCAGCACCGCTGCGTCGCCTCCCAGTCCGCCCGGTTCGTGTCCTCCCCGCAACTCCGGCAATGAATGATCGTTTCCATAACTTCCTCCTTTTGACTTGCAGTCTGGGCCCAGGGGTAGGACATTAGGCGTCCTATGAAGAAAAAATCTTTGCCCCTGCCCGGCGGCCACAGCCGCCCTCCCCTGGAACGAATGCAGCGCCTCCATGACCTCCTCATGAACGAACGCCCGGTCAACTGCCAGCAACTGGGCCGGGAGTTTGAGGTTTCCTACAAGACCATTCAGCGGGATCTGGATTTCATGCGCGACCGGTTAAATCTGCCGATTGCGTACGACGCCACGAAATACACCTTCCGCTATACCGAACCGGTGGAGGCTTTTCCCCTGCTCCAAGTGAGCGAAGGCGAGATTCTGGCGCTGTTCGTCGCGCAGAAGGTGCTCGCCCAGTACCGAGGCACGCCCTTCGAGAAGACCTTGGCCAGCGCCTTCCAGAAACTCACCGGGGCCCTGAAGGAGGAGGTCAGCTTCAACCTTGGTGAATGGGGTGCCGATTACTCCTTCCGGGTGACGGGAGCCTCGGCAGCGGATGTGGAGACCTTTCGTCTCCTGGCCAAGGCGATTGTGCAGAGACAGGAGGTCGGTTTTTCCTACCGCTCCCTGCGCGCTTCCGCCCCTGAGACACGGACTGTCCACCCCTACCATTTGGCCAATGTGGACAACGCTTGGTACCTGTTGGCCCACGATCCGCAACGGGGGCAGCTGCGCACCTTCGCCCTGGCCCGGATCCGCACACCGAAGGCCACCGGAAAAACTTTCGACCGGCCCCGGAATTTTTCGGCCGAAAAGGAGCTGAAATCCGGCTTCGGCGTGTTTGGAGGATCCGGCAAGCACCTCGTCAAAATCCGTTTTGATGCGTTTGCGGCCCGGCTGGTGCGCGAGCGGGACTGGCATCCCAGCCAGAAATTCCGGGAACTGCGGGGCGGGGAGATTGAACTGGAAATGACCCTTGGCGCCTTGGAAGAGATCGAACGGTGGATTCTCAGCTGGGGCGAGCACGGCAAGGTCGTGGGGCCGAAAATTCTTGCCGAATCGGTTCGCCAGCGGATCCAGAGAAATTTGAAGCAGTACCGCTAGTTTTTACTAAAAAACTATTCATTGTGTTAGTTTAAAAACTGTACCCATATGTTGTGTTGAAGTCTCGATCCCCTAATGAATCGAGTTGGTGGAAAAGAGTTTTACACTCAATTCTGGCAGGTGGGTTTTGTCCGGATGTCTCGGGCTTCTGGCCCTCGGCGTGTGGCCGGTCCGGGCGCAAAGTCCTTTGCCAGGTGCGGTGGGCCAGCAGGCCGTCACCGATGCCGCCGCCCAGCAAGAACGGGAGCGCCAAAGGCAGAAGGCGGTTCAGCCGCGCCCGGAGGAGAAGGAGGCCGTCGAGGCCAGTGAGGTCTCTCCGGACCTTGGCTCCCTGCAGATGCTCAAGGAAAAGCCCGGACTTCCCTTTTTCCGCGTTCGCGCTGACCAAACCTACAACTGGCTCTCCAATGCCAACTATGCCCGCAACTCCTTCAATGTGGTGGCCGCCTGGCAAGCCATCTCCTCGCTGGAGGCAGCCTGGGCGCCGACCTTTTCCACCATGCCCGGCTACGAAAAGTTTTTTCCCGAGGTCGGGGTCCGGGCGTCGTTCTTTAACTATTTCCAGCAGGAAGAACCCGCCTCCACCTTTCCCCAAAGCTCGAACCAAAACGGCCTCTACGACATTGGCTTGGTGCAGGATTTCGTTCTGATGAGCCTGTTTTTCCGGGGAACCAAACAAGTTACCGACGAGCTCAGCGTGGGTCTGTCCTTCGATTACAACGGCTACTTTTATCTGAACAGCCCCACGGATCGGGAGCAGTCCTTGGGAGCGGGCAATGCCGGGGAAACCAACTTCCTCAACGAATTCAACTTGGCCTACAACGCGAGTTTTTTTCATCCCTTCACGGAAAACCAGGCGGTGGCGGTCAACTGGCGAGCCTCCTACGTTTTGACCGATCCCACTTATTTCACCCGTACCGACAACAACCTCACCGGGACTTACTTCGTGAATCTTTCCGACAAAATTTCCCTGACGCCGTTCGCCTCTTACCGCTTGGCCTATTACACGGATGCCTCCACCGCACCCGCCACCGCCGACTACAATAATCAGGGCCAACTCACCGGCACGGCCAACGGCTTCTACCGGCGCCTCGACCAGCAGTATACCCTTGGTGTGGGGCTAAATTTCCAGCTCTCCCCGGAACTCTCCACGGGCCTGAACTTCAACTACTCCAAAAGCGACAGCACCAGCCAGATTGCCGAAACGGGCGACTTCACCAACCTGACGGCTGGAGCCAACTGGTCGATGACCTATAAATTTTCCGAGAAAGAGTTTGTGGTGCCCAGCCCCTCGGCTTGCCTGGGGCCCTATGTCCGGACGGACCTCGGTTTCGGCTTCGTCAACAACCTGAGCAGTAGCCGGAACCTCTCCGGAACCATCCTCCCCGGAATCACCGGCACCCTTGCCAACCCCTCCCTTTCCATGAACCCGGGCCTGCGCTTTGACGTCTCGCCAGGCTACAACTTCAACGACTGGCTCGGGGCGGAGTTTTCCGCCGGAATTCTTTACAACGGACTCGACCATCTGAACGGTTCCGGCTCTGTCACCACCGCGGCGGGGACCCAGGCGGTGGGATCCGGCGGCGTAACTTTGACCGGCCGGTATCTGCAGGTTCCCGCCCTCGCTTCCGCGGTTTTTCGCTGGCCGGGCACCAGTCGCTGGAAGCCCTATTTGTCCACCGGCTTCGGAATGGCCTACTCCCAACTTCAAATCAACCAGGTGGGGACTCTGGAGACCTCGGACAACATGACGCAGCAGTTCTCCCCCGCTTTCCAAGTGGGATCCGGTTTTCTTTGGCAGGTCTCCGACATGGTGGATTTTTGCATGATGTACAAACTGCTTGGCATCATCAACCCGGACTACTCCTCCTTGCAGCCCGGGGTGGCTCTTTCCAATTCCTTCCAGCTCGGCATCAATATCCGTTTTTAGCTGGCCGGTTGGAGAGCCACGGAAGCCTTCGCCCCAAGGGGCCTCACCGTTCCTCCCCAAGTGGAAAGAGAATCGTAAACCTCAACGGGGGGCTCTACCCTTTTCTTTGGCTGACGTCCCCGACATGTCCTCTTCCTCCCTCACTGCGCGCGTCATCATGCTCAACTCCCGCCTCCGCGGCGGCGGTACCGATGCCCAGTGCCTGGCCTTGGCGCAGGGATTGGCCGCCCAAGGCTGGGAAGTGGCAACTGCCGGTCCGGAGGGCGCCCTGCTTTCGGACGAGGCCCCGGATCTGCGGCCCCTGCCCCGCTTTCGACCCCTCCAAGGGCTGGTCCTCGCCGGACTTCTGCGGCGCTCCCGCGCCCGGATCGTCCACGCCCATCATGGAGACGACTACTGGACCGCCCTGCTGGCCTCCCGCCTGGTTCAACCCCGGCCCCTCGTCGTTTTTAGCCGCCACCTTGCCAAAAGCCCGCGTGCCCCACTCAGTCGCCAACATCTGTTTGCCCAAGCCGATGCGGTGATTGCCGTTTCCAGCTTTGTTGCCCAAGTGCTCCGGGAAGGATACCGCGATCCGGCCTCTCCCATCGCGGAGCGTCATCACCGTCCGGCGTGCCGAATCGACCCCCGCCGCCTCCATATCATCCACACCGGGATCGACACCGAAAAATTCCGTCCCCGGGAACGGGCCTTTGCGGATTCCGCCCGCTCCGCCCTTGGCCTTCGTCCGGGGGAAACCGCGTTCGGTGTGGTCGGGGGGTTTGACCTGCCCGTGGGCAAGGGGCAGCGGGTGTTTGTGCGTGCCGCCCGCGAGGTGGTTCGCCGGCTACCCAAATCGAAATTCCTCCTCGCCGGCACCGGCACCTTGGCCGCGGCGCTGGAGGAGGACATCCGCCACCACGGCCTGGAAGATCGCGTCCGGCTCATCGGCCAGCAGTCCGATCCGGTCGCTTTGCATCATGCCCTGGACATCCTCGTGCACCCCCAGATCGCCACCGAAGCCTTTCCCTCCGTGGTGCTGGAGGCCCATGCCTGCGGCCGACCCGTCATTGCCTCCCGCCTCGACGGAATTCCCGAGGCCTGGGCGATCGGCGGCCTCGGTCACCTGGTACCTCCGGGCGATGCCGTTGAATTGGCGGCCACCATGATCGGCCAAGCGGAGCACGCCGCCCCCTCCGAACCGGAACGCGCCGCCGCCCACGCCCGGGTCGAGGCCGAAGCCTCCCTGCCGGTGCAGGCCCGCCGGGTGGCTGACCTCTATCGACGGCTCATGGCGAGGTAGGCCGTTTGCCTTTGCCCAGTGGGGGCCGGAGACCAGCTCGGGAAATCCCAACCTTTGTCACGACCCACAACGGGAGGATTGACCTGCTACGCAGGCTTGAGCCATTGCACGCTTTCCCTCATTCTTTCCCCCGATGCCTCTGCACGACTCCATTCTCGGCACGGTCGGCAAGACCCCTTTGGTCAAACTGCAGCGGGTAAGCGGCGGCTTGCCGGCGACGATTGCCCTCAAATGCGAATTTTTCAACCCGCTGGGCAGCGTCAAGGACCGGATCGGGGCGGCCATGATCGCCGCTGGTGAGAAAGAAGGAAAAATCACGCCCAAAACCACCATCATCGAACCCACTTCCGGCAACACCGGCATTGCCTTGGCCTTCGTCGCCGCCGCCAAGGGGTATCGCCTCATCCTCACCATGCCGGAAAGCATGAGCTTAGAGCGCCGCACGCTGCTGGCCCTGCTCGGCGCGAAGCTGGAGCTCACCCCAGCCACGGAAGGCATGAAAGGGGCCATCGCCCGGGCGGAGGCCCTGGCCAAGGAAATTCCCAATTCCTATATCCCCCAGCAGTTCAAAAACCCCGCCAATCCGGCCGTCCACCGCCAAACCACCGCCGAGGAGATCTGGAACGACACCGACGGCCGTGTCGACATGCTCGTCTCGGCCGTGGGCACAGGCGGCACCATCACGGGCGTGGCCGAGGTCATCAAACCACGCAAAAAATCCTTCCGGGCCGTGGCCGTGGAGCCGCAGGACTCCCCGGTCATCTCCCAAACCCGGTCCGGACAACCGGTGAAACCCGGCCCCCACAAGATTCAGGGCACCGGTGCCGGATTTGTGCCGGACAACCTGCACCTCGATATCGTGGACGAGGTGGTCACCGTCTCGAACGACGATGCCTTTGCGATGGCCCGGCGAATCTGCAAGGAGGAAGGCATCCTCGTGGGCATTTCCACCGGGGCCAACGTGCATGTGGCCGTCGAGCTGGCCAAGCGTCCGGAAAACAAAGGCAAGCTCATCGCCACGATCGGTTGCAGCACCGGGGAGCGCTATCTCACCACCGCCCTCGCTGAGGAGGCCCGCCGCCTCGTCGGCGGCTGAGCCGGATGGCCCAGGCCAAAAAGAAGGTTGTCCGCCGGCCGGCGCCCAAGGCCCTTGCTTTCCCTCCGTCTTCCCTGGCACCCCAAGTCTTGGAACAGGCCGCCCAAGGCTGGCTCCAGTCCTCCGGAGCGTCCGCGCCGGCCGCTCGCCCAACCCGCCCGGCTGCCGAGGAGCGTTTGACGGAAGTTCTCGCAGAAACCTTACGGCAACTGCGCGCGGAAATTGCGGAGCTCCGCGCCCGGCTCGACCGGCTGGAACCTCGGTAGCCCGCGGCTTCCCCCGCGTCTTCGTGGATTCGATCCGGCCGGCCAGGCTCCGGTTTTTCCTGCGAAAACTTGTGCCCGCCGCCTTACAAGGACAGCAACAGCCTCAGCACATTCTCCCAGCGCCGTTCCTCCGCCGCCGCCAATGATTTGCGATCCGCTTCCGGCAGTTCCGTTTCCCTTTCGATCGCCAGGATCCTTTCCTTATGCTCCTGCAGGGCCACCCGGTAGCGGCGCACCTGCTGGGGATCCAGTTCCGCCACGGTGTATCCGTCGGGGAATTGAATGACCACCGGTTTGGTTTTGTCCCGGTTTTCCCAATCAAAGAACGAACCAAGGGGCCGGGCCATCAAAAATTGTGCCGGGTCGCCCACCAGAATGTCGTAGGAACGTTGCACGGAATCCCGTCCCGAGCCCGCCGTCAACGGCGCCCCCACGGCAAAAGTCGTCATGGTCAAAGGCAACACCGCGGCTGTCACCGGCCGAATCACCCAAAGGTCGGCAAAGGAATACATGGTCAGGTCGGGCTCAAAGTAATCGGTTGGCGGCAGGGCCTGGGCCCAGGGGGTAAAGGCCCCGAGCAACACCAGCATTCCGATCCGTTTCATCCCTTCAGGAATATTGCGGCTTTGGCCCGGGTCAACGGCCGGCCTGGCTAGGTCGTGAACCATCTGGGGACAAACGGGAAGAAAGCCACGCCAGGCACTCCACATGGGCTGTCCGCGGAAAAAGATCCACGGGCTGAAACCATTCCGGTTTCCAAAAAGCCCCCAGGGCCGCCACATCGCGGGCCAAGGCGGGCGGATCACAGGAGAGATACAGAATCCCCAGCCAAGGACGCGCCTGGGCCAACAGTTTCCGGGCATCGGGACTCAGCCCACCCCGGGGTGGATTAATCAGACAAACTGCCGGACCGCTCGCTAAACGGCCCAAGGCATTTTCCATCTCATCCTCAAATCTTCCCTCCAGAAGATCCGCCCCCGGCACCTCTTTCCGGAACACCTCGACCGCCGCCGGATGGGATTCCACGGCGACCACCTTTTTTCCTGCCGCCACCAAGGCCCCGGAAAAAAATCCCGTCCCCGCATACCCCTCCAGCACATTTTTTGCCTCGTCCGGAATCGCACTGACGACAAGCCTCCGGAGCGGCTCGGCCAACGGTCGGTTCGATTGGTAAAACGCCTCGCCCCTGACCTCATCGGCCCGCACCGAGTAGTGGGGCCGGGGCCGCGGACGGGAACGAAGCACGGTGAGTTTGGCATTCACATCCTCCGCCGCCAGCAGGCACTTCGGCACATCGACCAAGGTGCTCCCATCCGTGGCCAGAAAGCCGACCTTCCCTTCCCGGTTGTGCACGGTAATCCGGTTCCGATAACCGTACTCCGGTCCGGTCAGGATCGGGCGCAAAACCGGTTCCGTGATTTTGCCGATCCGTTTCAGGGCGGATTCGATCTGCCCCACCTTGATGTTTATCTCCGCCGGATAAGCCAGATGCTGGGTCGCACAGCCGCCACAAGTGGTAAAAAGGGGACAGGGTGCCACCACCCGGTCGGGCGAAGGCGCCAGCACTTCCAGCAACTTGGCCCGGGAAAAATTTTTGTGCCTCTCGGTGAGGACCGCCCGCACCGCCTCGCCCGGTGCGGTAAAGGGAACAAAAATTACCTGGCTATCGTGACGTGCGACCCCGGCACCGCCATAGGCAACCTCGTGGATGGTCAGCTCGATCGGCCCCAAGCCGGTCGCGGGGGAGGATTTCAGTACCAGTTGTCGATCAGGTCCGCCGGCGGGAGAGGCTCCACTTGACCCGTGTCATGGGCCGGCATTTTCATGGACTTGGTGGGGATAAAGAACGTGCCGATTTCAAGCGCCCCCACCCCCGCATCCATGATCACCCGGGAAACACCCTGCACGATGCCGACGGTGTAGGCGTAGGTCGGTCCCTTCTCCTGCAATATTTCGTAGTTGGAATCCAGAAGCTCGGATGTCGCCAGCCCGACATTGGCGATACCTCGCGCAAGCTTTTCCATCATCGTCGGCTTGGGCGGAAGCCGAAGGTCCGCCCAGCCCAGGGACGGCAGGGCCAAGGCCAGGACAAGCAGCGGAAGGCAGCGCATCCATTTGTTTTGACAGCCGAGGCCCGGCTGACAAGAAAGACCGGCCCGCTAAGGAGAATAATTTGTGAATGCCGGGGGCACCCCTGTCTGGCTCCGGAAATAGGCAATCACCCCGTCCGCCACCAAATCGGCGTACTCACCGAAGATGTTACCGCGCTTGCGCCCGGCGACCGGCTTGGTTCCCGGATACTCCCCCGCCTGGATCCACCGGTACATTTCCCGGTCGTTCATGTACGGCCCTTCCACAAACACCACCGGACCATCAAACAACCGGTTGGCAATCAGGTTGCGATACCAGACGTAGGGACTCACCCCGGTGGCGTGGGCGTATCCCGAACCCGCGTAACTTTCGGGCCGAAATCCCCACCCTTGGCGGAAACATTCCCCGATCGCCGCGCCCACCCCCAGTTCCACCGGCGTCGATCCCTCCAGCAATTTTCGCATCAGGCGGAATTTCTGGTCGTCGAAGGCCAGCTCCCCCGCGGTGTAGGCGCCGTGGGCAAACAGCACCAACTTGTTGGCCGAGGTCAACCCGATCCGTCCCCCGGGCCAAGGGGCGGCGTTGAAATGGATGCACAGGGTCAGGTCCGGTTGCAGTTCCTCATTCACCCGCCGGGCCCGGGCCGAGATTTCGGCGGAGCGGTAAAAGAGCAGCTCCGCATTCCAGCGAATCAGGCGGTTGGCGGAAAAACGCGGCACGCGGGCGCCCCGCGAGCCTTGCAACAGATACTCGATCGCCTCCGGATAAAGGTCCGCCGGGCGCAGAGGCGTCGTCGGCTGAAATCCCTGATGGGTCCAAACCACCCGGGCCCCCGCCTCCTGCAGCCGTTTTTCCAAAATCTGGCTCACCCGCAAATTCAACGCGCCCTCCACCACCGGTTGATCTCGGCCGATCCGGAAGGTCCGCTCCTCAATATCCGCCCAGTCCCCGCCGATGTGGCCGGGATCCAGGCAAAGAGTTTTTCCGGCGAGGGGCCGCGCCGGGTCCCCGGCGGTGAGGACAGGGGCCGGCCAAGGGGGGGGTTGCGTCGCAAACTTCAACCGATACAGCGGGATGGTCCGGGCCGTGTCGCGGAAAAGAGTGACCCCGCCCTCATCAAACAGCAGGTATTTCGGCAACGCCCCTTCGGGATCGAAAGTTTTCCTCAGCCGCTCGGTGAACTCTGCCCGGGTCAGTTTTCCCTGGCCCTGGTCCAGCAACCTCCATTCCGGAACCTCCGCCACCGGAGAAAAAAGCAAGGCCTCCGCCGGCGCCGCCCCGCCCGGCGCCGCCCCCATCATCGCGACGGTCAGCCAAAGAAAAATTCGCACGACCGTCCTAACCATGGAGACACGGCCCCAAGAGGCAAGTTTGCGGACGGCTTGAGATGGGCCCGCGCCAACCTTACCCTGCTCCGATGGAAACGAATCCGCGCCCCGCTCTCGGACCCACGCGGGATCGCTGGATCGCCCTGGGAGCCGTCGCCTTGTCCGCCCTGCTCGCGGCCGGCTGGGTGACCCGGGAACGCCAGCTGGCCACGGACCTTGCCGAATCACGCGAGGACCTGCGCCAAGCCATGCATCGACTGCAGACGGTCTCCGCCTCCACCGATCAGATCCGGGCGGCCTACCTGCAAAGACAGACGGAACTCGAGGTTGCCAAAAGAAAAATTGACCAGCTCGCCCAACGCCAGACCGAGAGAAAAAAAGAGGCGCCCGTCGCGGAAAAAAAGAAGTCCGCCAGGGAGACTCCCGCTTCCCCCAGTGCCGATCCCTCGGAGCTCTTTGCCACCATCCGCGCCCTCAAGCTTCCCCCCTGGGTCGCCATTCAAAAAACGGACACCTCCGTTCGCCTGCTTCCCGGCGTCTCGGCCCCCGCGGGAAACGAAGGCTTCGCCGCCTTTGGGGCGCTGGCCCATCTCCTGGCCGAGGCGGACCCGGACATGTCCATGGAACTTCAAGCCCGCGCCGAGCCCGGCTCCGATGCCCTCGAGACCGCCCAGGACCGCGCCAAACGGCTCTTCATCGCCGCCGAACGATCCATGAAAAAAGAGGTGAGCCGGATCCGGATCGTGGCTGAGGTGGCGAAGGGCCCACGCATGGAATGGCGGTTGGTGCCGGCCCCGCCGACCCCCAAGGCTCAGCCGGTCGCACCATGAGCCTGGTGCTGGTTGACGGGCACTACTATGCCTATCGGTCCTTTTACGCGATCGCCCACCTCACCAACTCCCGGGGCGAACCCACCAACGCCGCCTTTGGCTTCGCTGCCGCGCTGCTGCGCATGGCGGAGGATCTCCAGCCGGTGCGCGGCGCCGTCGTGTTCGACGGCGGCGTCCCCCGGGAGCGGCTCGAAACCCATCCCGAATATAAGGCCAACCGGAAGGAAACCCCCGAGGCGCTGGAAAAACAAATTCCCCTCCTGTACGAGGTCGCCCAAGCCCTCGGCTGGAAAACCGTCTCGGTGGAAGGCGAGGAGGCGGACGACGTCATCGCCTCCTACTGCCAGGCGGCGGACGGTCAGAACTGCATCGTCGCCACCAACGACAAGGACCTGATGGTGCTGGCGGCGCGCGGCGTGAAAATCTACCAGCCCAATTCCGCGGGCTTCGCACTGCTCGGTCCGCCGGAGGTGGCAGCCAAGTGGGGCGTCCCGCCGGACAAGGTGCCGGAACTCCTGGCCCTCACCGGGGACGCCTCGGACAACTTCCCGGGGATTGCCGGCGTCGGCCCCAAGACCGCCGCCAAGTGGATCACCGAATTCCAAACCGCGGAAGGCGTGCTGGCCGCCGCCGAAACCATCAAGCCGGAACGTTTCCGCCCGATCCTGCGGGACTCGGCGGAGATTGTCCGCCGCAACCGCAAAATGGTGGAGCTGCGCACCGCCCTGCCCCTCCCGGCACCGATCGCCGAATGCCAAATCGCCCCCGATCCCCAAAAACAGGTGGAGCTTTTTCGCCGGCTGGAGTTCAGGCGATTCACCCGCGAGGCGGAAGCCCGTCTCGCCAGCCACAAGCCGAAACAAGCCGACCTGTTTTCACCTTCATGAAGCCGCTGGTCGAAAATCTTTACGTGCATGTGCCCTTCTGCACCCACCTCTGCCCGTACTGTGACTTCCCCAAGGAGCGCCTGGCCGGAAACCGGATGCGCGATTTTCTTGCCGGCCTGCAGGCAGAATGGGCCGCCACCCGGGAGGAGTTCACCCTGCGTCCGCGCCATGTTTTTTTTGGCGGCGGCACCCCCACGGCCCTGTCGCCCGCCCTGATGAAGGAACTTCTCGCGGTGGCCCCTTGGGGCGAGGCGGAGGAGTGGAGCGTGGAGGCCAATCCGGACGGCTTTGGGGACACCAAAGCCCGTCAGCTGGCTGCCGCCGGGGTCACTCGTCTCAGTCTGGGCGTGCAGGCGTTCCGCCCCGCGGACTTGGCTTGGCTCGGTCGCAAACACGACCGGGCGGCGATCCGACAGGCGGTGCAAAGCGCCCGGGCGGCTGGGATCCGCAGCCTGAACCTCGACCTAATCTACGGCCTGCCCGACCAGGGGCCCGCGGAGTGGCAGGAGACCTTGGCCGAGGCCTGTGCCCTGGAACCCGATAGCCTCTCCGCCTACGCCATCACCCCCGAGGAAGGCACGGAGCTTGCCGCGCGCCTTGCCCGCGGCGAATGGAGTCCGAACGAAGATCGCGAAGCGGTCCTTTTTCTCCTCACCTGCCGTTTCCTCGAGGCCCGCGGCTATCAAAGTTACGAGGTCTCCAACTTTGCCCGGCACGGACACGAATGCCGCCATCATCAGGCCGTTTGGTCCGGGAAAGATTATTTGGGGCTGGGTCCGGGTGCGGTTTCCACCGTGGGCGGCCGGCGCTGGCGCAATCTCCGCGATACCGGGGCCTATGCCCAAAGCTGGCGGCTGGGTTCCGGACCGCGGCGGGAGGAAGAGGAAGCCCGCACTTCCGAACAAGTCCGCACCGAGGAGATCCTGCTGGGCCTGCGGACACGGTCCGGCTTGGCCGAGCCCGGCCTGGCTGGCCATGAGGCATGGCTGGACACGCTCGTCCGCAAGGGCTGGGCCCGGCGGGAGGAAGGCCGATTCCGGCTCACTGCCCGCGGCCGGCTCCGCGCCGATGAAGTCGCCGCCATCTTGACGTAGGCATGGAACCGGCCATCACCGCCCGAGGCCTGCGCCGGGTCTACCGCGTCTTTGAAAAAAAACCGGGCTTCGTTGGAGCGTGGCAGGGCCTTTTCCGCCGGCGCCACCGGGAGATCGCCGCCGTCGACGGCATTGATCTGGAAATTGGGGCCGGCGAGCTGGTGGGCTTCCTTGGTCCCAACGGTGCCGGCAAAACCACCACCCTGAAAATCCTGTCCGGCCTGCTTCACCCCAGCAGCGGAACGGTCCGCGTGCTCGGCTTCACCCCTTGGAAACGGGAATCGGAGTTTCGGCGGTCGATTTCCCTGCTCCTCGGCCAGAAAAATCAGCTCACCTGGGATCTGCCTGCCCGGGAAAGCTTCGAGCTGAACCGGGCGATCTACGGGATCGACCGTGCCACCGCGGGCCGAACCATCGCCGAGCTCTCCTCCCTCCTCGAGGTGCAGGGGTTGATGGACCAGCCGGTGCGCGAATTGTCCCTCGGGGAGCGGATGAAAATGGAGCTGATCGCCGCCCTGCTCCACCAGCCTAAGGTGCTCTTTTTGGATGAGCCGACCCTGGGCCTTGATATCGTTTCCCAGCACCGCATCCGGGATTTTCTTCGGCGGGTGGTGGCCGAGAAAAAAATCACCACCATTCTGACCAGCCACTACCTGCAGGATATTGAGGCTCTCTGCCGCCGGGTGGTCATCATTGACCATGGCCGGATCATCCACGACGGCTCGCTGGCTGCGGTGGGCCGGGAATTCTCCGGCCACCAACAGATCGTACTCCGCTTTTCAGGGGGCCCGCCCAACCTCGAGGGATCTGCTTGGGGTGAAATCATCAGCCAGGATGAGGCCGGCGTGCGGTTGCGGGTGGAGCCGGGTCGGGTCACCGAAATCAGCCGCCGCGCTTTGGAGCTGCCCGGCCTCGAGGACATCCGCATCGAATCCGTCCCCGTGGAAGAAATCATCCGGAAATTATTTACCTCCCGCCCGCGGCCCTAAGCGGAATCCTTGCGGGCACCCTGGCGGACCTGGCGAGGCCGCCGGCCGCCAACTTAGTGGACATGCCGATGGGCCACCGCCGCTAGCAGGGCAAAGCCAACCCCCGCAGACACCATTTTTCCCATCCTTCCCTCTTTTTCCTTCAATTCCGGCACGAGCAGGTCGGCATAAGCGAGGTAGAGAAAAGTCCCCGCGGTGGCCGCCGCAAGGATGCCGTGCATCTGGCTGGCCCCGGCCCGATCAGCCTGCAAAGCCAGCCAAGCCCCCGCGGGCGTGGCCGAACTGAGCAATACCGTCGCCCCGAGCATCGCCCCGTGGGAGGCGCCATTTCTTCCCATGGTGATGGCCAACGCGAAAGTTTCGGTTGCCTTGTGCATGAGGATGGCCACGGCCAGCGCCTGTTGGACCGCGCCGGACTGGATACAGCCGAGGGCCAGCCCCTCGAGGAGGGAATGCAGGCCCAACACCCCGCCCAGCACCAACGATAAAGAGGCCGAACCCCCGTGCTGATGGTGGCCGTGAACTTCCGCGTGGGCGTGATGGGTCCGCCGGTCAAGCCAACGCAGACCCAGCAGGAATCCGCCCCCCACCAGCAAGGTTTTGAGCCAGCCCAAACCGCCAACCGCCTCGGGGATGAGCCCAAAAACCGAAGACCCCAGGAAGGCGCCGCCCGCAAAAGTTCCGCCTAAACACAGCCAGGCGGTGTTGCCCGACCGCTTCTTCAAAAAAAGCGCGGCCCAACCGCCCGCCAGACCCGCCGCGAAAACCAGCCATAAAATCCACAGGGACATCCTGCTACCCTAAACCCAGCGGTTTCCCCAATCGAGACCAAGAAAGAGAAACCTCCGATTCTGGGCCCAAAAAGTGACTCGGTGCGCGTTTTGCCTTCTTTTCGGCCCACCTCGTCTCCGCACCGCCCCTGTCTCTTCGTGGCAGTGGAGGGATTTGAACCCCCGACCCAAGGCTTATGAGTCCCTTGCTCTACCAGGCTGAGCTACACTGCCGGGAATGGTCTTTCTAGCGCCCGGATTTTTCCTCGCCAAGTCCCCACCAAGCTTGGGGATCCGCCCCGGCATGGCTACCTTTCCACCGTGGGGCAACGCGATTCCAAGACAGGGAGGTTCCGGCGGGAGCGAGGCCGAATCCGGCACGCTGCAAGCGGCTGGCTCACGAGCCGTGCCCCCCTGCTGGTCTCTGCCGGGCGGGACCTAGCCGCCCGCCGCTGATTGCGCTCCCGTGCGCCGCCTGCAATTTCTTTTTCTGGTCACGCTCGGCTGGGCTCCCCTCGCCACCCCAAGCCCGGCCACCCACACCGTCGCTGCCGGGGAAACCGTTTACGCGATCGCCAGAAAATACGGCACCACCACCGAAGCGGTTCTTCAGGCCAACCCAGGCCTGAATCCCGCCCGGATCCACGCCGGAGACAAAATCCGCCTCCCTTCTACCTCTGCCGCTTCCGCCCCGGCCAAAACGGTTCCGCCTTCCACCCCCTCCGCCGGGGCCCCCTCGCCTTCCCCCTCATCGCCCACACCGAACGCCAGCTCCGCCGCTCCCAAAACATGGGTCCGGGTCCAAAAAGGCGACACCCTTTCCAAAATCGCGCGGGCCAACGGCGTGAAGGTGGAGGATCTCCGCAAATGGAACGGCCTAGGAGCCGACACCATCCGGCCGGGGGATCTTTTGCGGATCCGTGCGTCCACGCCGACCCCCACCAACCAGACAGGGGCGGCCCCCCCTTCGGCCCCATCCAAGCCGGCCGCGGCAACGCCCAAGAAACCGGCCGCTCCCGAATGGCGTTTCATCAGTCCGGTCCGCTCCCAAATCGAGGCTCCCCAGAACCGTTTACGGGATTGGGAATATATCGTCGTCCACCACAGCGGAACCAGCGGGGGCAACGCCAAGGTGTTTGACTACTATCACACCGAGGAACGCGGCATGGAAAATGGCATGGCCTACCATTTTGTCATCGGCAATGGAACGGACTCGGGCGACGGCCAGATCGAGGTCGGCAACCGCTGGCGCCGGCAGCTCCAGGGCGGACATCTCGCCAGCGAGATGCTCAACGAGATTTCCATCGGGATCTGCCTGGTCGGTGATTTCAACCGCACCCGCCTCGGCCCGCGCCAGGCCGCTTCCCTGATTGAGCTTGTCCAATACCTGCGGAAAATGATGCCGGAGCAGTCGCTGAAATTTCGCACCCATCGCGAGATTAATACCCGCCCCACGGAGTGCCCCGGCCGGCTTTTCCCCACCCGGTCCCTTCGGGAAATTTTGAACCAACCAGCCAAGGGTTTCTGATCGGCGCCCCGATCCACGCTTTTACCCGAAAATCGTTCCCAAGCTGATCTTCGTCCTAACCTAAACTCGCAAAACCCATCCACATCTTCCGCGTCCTCGGTCCGTCAAACTCCGCGAAATAAACGGTCTGCCAGGTTCCGAACTTGAATCTCCCCCTCTCCAGCGGCCAACACAGGTGATTGCCCAGCATCGAGGCTTTCACATGGGCCGCCGAGTTGCCCTCGCCATGGCGGTACTCCCGGTTTTGCCAGGGCACCGCCTTTTCCAATGCCAAGACCATGTCCCGCCGCACGTCCGGATCGGCCCCTTCCTGAATGGTCACCGCCGCGGTGGTGTGCGGCACAAAGAGATGCACCAGTCCGTCCCGCCAGCATTTCCGGGCGGCGACCTCTTCCAGTAGTTGTGTCACCGGCACAAATTCGGTATGGCTCCGTGTGTCGATGATGATTTCCTCCCAAGGCGCGGCCATATGATCGTGGTAACAGGCGGAACAGGTTTTGTCGGCCGAGAAATTTGCCGCCGTCTCGCCGCCCAAGGTGTACCGGTCCGGGCCGTCTCCCGCCACGCGCCCCCTCAGCCCCTGCCGGCCGGAGTCTCCTTCTTCCCGGCCGACGCCACCCGGGCCATCTCCCTGCGCGAGGCTATGGACGGGGCCAAGGCCGTCATCCACACCGTCGGCATCATCCGCGAAAAAGGCGAAGCCACCTTCGACCGCGTCCACCGCCACGCCACGGCAGAAACCGTAGCCGCCGCCCACCGCGCCCGCGTGCCCCGCTTCATCTTCATCTCGGCCTTGGGGGCCCGCCCTGCTTCCGCCTCCCGCTATCAGCAAACCAAGGCCGCCGCCGAAGAGATCGTCCGTCAAAGCGGCCTCGCTTTCACCATTTTCCGGCCGTCCGTGGTCTACGGCCCGGGCGACCAGTTCACCAACTTTCTTGCCCGGTGGATGCGCCCGCCCTTGGCCTGGCTGACCGGCGGTGTTCTGGGGATTCCCGGAGGTGCCTCAGTGAATCTGTGCCCCGCTTCGGTCGGGGAAGTGGCCGAGGCGGTGGTGCGCTCCCTCGGCATGGAGCTCGCCACGGGCCAAGCCTTCGACCTCGCCGGACCTGCTATTTCCATCAAGGATCTCGCCTTGGAGATCGCCCGCGCCATGGGACTTCGCCCCACCTGGATCGAACAACCTCCCGATGTGTTCGTCGCCATGGCCCCGTGGCTTTGGCTGACCGCCTCCAAACCGGTGCTTCATCCCATCCCGCTCCCCCTTTGCCGGATGGCCGCGGCCGTCGCCGAACGCCTTCTCCCCAACCCGCCCCTGACCACCGATCAGGTGGTGATGCTGGAAGAGGGCCAATTCGGGGATCCCCGGCCGGCCGCGGAAATTCTCGGTTTCCGCCCGGGCCCTCTCGCCGCCGGTCTGGCCGCCTACCTGGCCCCGCGCGCCGGCGGCATCGCCGATCGCCGCTCTTGAGCGAATCTGCCCGCGCCGCCCGGATCCGCCGGGTTCTGCTCACCGCCCTGGCCGTCAACGCGCTGCTGGCCGCCGTCAAATTCGGCGTCGGCTGGCAACTGGGCAGCTTGAGCGTCCTTTCCGATGCCATCCACTCTTTGCTCGACGGCGGTGCCAGCGTCATCGCCCTCATCGGCATCACCGCCGCCGCCCGCCCGCCCGATGCCGGCCATCCCTACGGCCACCGCAAATTTGAAATCCTCACCACCATCATCGTCGCCGGGCTCCTCTTTCTCAGCGCCTGGGAAATTCTTGGTGCCGCCGTCGGCCGCCTTCTCCGCAGCGCCCCCGCACCGGATTTCAGCCTGGGCGGCATCGCCCTGCTCGGTCTTGGCATCGTCGCAAACCTTTTTCTCTCTCGCTGGGAACGCCGTGCCGGATTGGAGGTTTCCAGTCCGCTCCTGCTTGCGGATGCGGCCCACACCCGCACGGACGTCTTCTCCTCCGTGTTGGCCATCGCGGCGGTGGCGGGCAGCCCGTTCGGCTTGCCCTGGCTCGACCCGCTCTTCGCCATCGGCATCGTCATCCTGCTCGCCCGGGCGATTTACGAAATCTTCATCGAAGGCGTGAAAGTCGTTTCCGATGCCACCCGGCTTGATCCGGAACAGATCCGCAAGGTGGCCGAGGGCGTCGAGGGCGTCCGCGGCGCCCACGCCATCCGCTCCCACGGTATGGCCAACGACATCCATATCGATCTGCACATCCAGGTGGAGGAGCAGCTCAGCACCCGGCAGGTCTACGAGATCGAGAACCAGGTCAGTGAGGCCCTTCGCCAGAAATTTCCCGGGGTGACCCATGTGGCCCTCCGCCACGAACCCCGCGGCACTCCCCCCGAGCCGAATGCCTGACCTGCCACTCACCCGCGCCCATCTCGAACGGGGCCTGCGGGAAAATCTTTGGACCGGCTACAGCCTTGCCGTCCGCAAAGCTGGAACGGCCGCGGAATCCGCCGGCGGGGATGTTCCATCTCCTTCCTCCACGGTTCCCTGGTTCTCGGCCGGCAAACCCGTCACCGCCGTCGGGGTTCTCCGGATTTTGGAATCGAAACCGTCCTTGGAGTCCCAGCCCCTCGCCGCTTCCCTGCCGGAACTCGCCGGATCCTATGCCGGCGGACTGACGCTGCCGCAAATTCTTTCCCATCAGACGGGCCTGAGAATTTTGGAAAGCCAGCTCCCCGGCTCCGCTGCGGAGAATGTTCAATTCTTCCGGAAAGTCACCCCGGCTGACTTTCAGCTCTCCCCCGGCCAGGCCGCCTATGATCCCGCCGGAGGCTGGTGGTTGTTGGGCCAATGGATCACGAGGCAGTCCGGCCTGCCTTGGAGAAATTTTCTGGAGGACAAGGTGCTCCATCCAGCCGGACTCACCAGCTTGGGCTTTGGCAAGGCAGAGATCCCTATCCGCGATCGGCGCGCCGGAAAGTGGGTGGAAGGTGAACCCGGTGCGGGTCCTGGCGGTGGCCTAGTCGGTTCCGCGGCCCAGTTGGCTCTGTTTTATGAAAAACTGCTTCAGGGCCCGCTTCTCCAACCCTCTTCGCTAAAAAAAATGCTCTCCCCCGCACGCCGAGATCAGGTCGACGCCACCTTTGGCCATATCGTGGATTTCGGTCTGGGTGTCATCCTCAACAGCAACCGACATGGCGCGGACACGGTTCCCTACGGGTTCGGCATGAAGGCCGGAGACCGGGCGTTCGGCCACGGCGGCGCCCGCTCCTCCATGGCCTTTGCGGATCCCGACCACGGCTTCACGGCCGCGGTTTTTCTGAACGGTCGGGTGCCCGAGACCGAACACCAACCGCGCATGCGCACGATTCTGGATCAGCTCCGATCGGAACTGGTCTCAGCCTGAGCCTCCCCTTACCTTGGCGCGATGGCGCAGGGACGGATGGCTTGGTTGGATGTCACCAAGGGCTGGGCCATCCTCTGGGTCGTCTACTTCCACTCCTTCACCTGCTGGATCAAGCCGCCTTCGCCTATCGGAAACAACTTTTTCAACGAGGTCGGGCGCCCGGAGACATGGACGGGGCCGCTCTCTTTCCTGGAAGGCATGGGCCGAGTCGTGGGCATCGGAATTTCGCAGCTTAGCTTTCACGCCGTGGGCCTCTTCATCGTGGCCAGTGGCTTTGTACTGGCCCAGTCCGCCGCCCGCGCCGCCCAGAAGGGCGGAGTGTCGTGGGGAAGCTGGATCACCAGCCGGCTGGTTCGCCTTTATCCGATGTACTGGTTCGCCCACCTCGTTTATCTCCTCAGCCCGTTTCAGGCCAAAATGGAGCCGTTGGACTGGCGGCTTTGGGTCAGCCTGAGCGGATTTCGTTTCCTTTGGATCGACTGGAACTTTTTCTACCTCAACGCCGCCTGGTGGTACTTCTGTCTGATCATCCAACTGTTCGCCCTGTTCCCGCTTTTGTTTTGGGCCTTACGGCGACTGGGTCCGGTTCCTTTCTTTCTCCTCGCGACTCTCATCGGCTTCGGGGCCCGCTACGTGATGCTCTACGTGCATCCGGTCAGCGGCCAGTTCGTGCTCGGCGGCTGCGGCCTGAGCCGGATGCCGGAGTTCGCCTTTGGCATGGTGCTGGGCGCCCTGCATGCCCGGAACACCGACAAGTTTGAAAGCTGGCTGCTGCGAGGACCGGGATTTTGTACGGGCTTCCTTCTCTATCCGGTGGCCTTGGCTGTCTACCACCTGCCGAAGGGGTATGTGGCGGTCGACCTTCTCACCGGGGTGGCCTGCTTTCTCGTGGTGGCAGGCGCCGCGGGTTTCTGGTCACGCCTTCCCGGGTTGGGCAAGTGGCTGGCGGTCGCCGGAACCTTTTCCTACGGGATCTATTTAATCCATCAACCCTACGCGATCTACTTCGCCTCCTTTCTTAAGGGGCAGCCGGCTTGGCAGGCCGTGCCGCTGCTGATCCTCCTCGCGGTTGCCTTGGCGATCTGGGGCGGCCTTCTCGAAAAGTTCCTGAACCGCTGGATGAGTCCCCCGGTTGCCCCGAAGCCGACTCACCCCTAGAACGAACCGATGCGGATTTCTCTTCGTCGTAAGTTCGACTTCGAGTCGGCCCAGCATTTGCCCTCCTTTCCGGAGGGCCACAAGTGCCGCCGGATGCACGGCCATAGCTTTGTGCTGGAGGTGGTGGTGACCGGGACAGTGGATCCGCAGAGCGGGCTTTTTTACGACCACGGCAAAATTGCCGAGGCGGTTCGGCCCGTCGTGGACAAGCTGGATCACTCCTGCCTCAACGACATCCCCGGCCTAGAGAACCCCACCTTGGAAGTCATGGCGAA
>VHDM01000010.1 GCA_016876055.1 Verrucomicrobiota bacterium | reverse complement strand
TTCCTAAACCGCGGATCCCCGTTCGATTCGGGGTGGGACCAGAATTTTAGAATTGGTTAAGGCGGTCGAGCAGGGCGCGGAGGCGGCCGAGATTTTTCCGGTTGAACGGGACGCAGAGGCGGGCGAGGGAAGCGAGGGCCGGTTCGTTGGCCTCTTCGGGGTAAGGGGGACAGGTGGTGATTATGGTTTCCGGTTTGAGGATATCCTTAAAATCCTCATTGAGCCGAACAAGAGCCCCGGAAGGAATCTGGCGCTGGAGCCGGACGACCATTACTTCCCCGACGTAACGGTACGAGTGGAAGTTGTAGTAGAAGTTGACGACTTCCCGGCGGGCGAACTGGGGATCGTCGGTAATCTTGAAAAGGGCGAAATCCTCCTCGGAGATCAAGCCGTCCCCCAGCAGGTGTTCGCGCAGATATTTTTCGAAGGTGCGCCAAAAATTGCCGCGCGGGGCATCGACCATGATGAGCGGAATGATGTTGGACTTACCGGTTTGCATGAGGGTGAAGCTTTCAAAGGCCTCGTCCATGGTGCCGAAGCCGCCAGGAAAGAGGGCGATGGCGTCGGAGTGTTTGACGAAGTTGAGCTTGCGGGTGAAAAAGTATTTAAAGGTGAACAATTTGGCGTCACCCCGGATGGTTTCGTTGGGCTCCTGTTCAAACGGGAGTTCGATGTTGAGGGCGAAGCCGTGTTCGCGGCCGGCGCCGGCCTGGGCGGCCCCCATGATGCCATCCCCTCCCCCCGTGATGACCATATAGCCGGCCTCCTGCATGAGCTTTCCGAAAAGGTTGGCGGTTTTCCAGGTGGCCGCGTTTGGCGAGGTGCGGGCTGAGCCGAAAACAGAAATTTTCTTCACATTTTTGTAAGGGGCGAAAAGGCGGTTCGCATCGCGGATTTCGCGCATGACCCGTTTAAACTGTTTGAGGTCGCCGAAGTCGGTTCCGTCCGAACCCATCCCCAGGGTGATGGCAATCATCTCCTTAAAAATCTGCCGATTCTCGGTGATCCCGGCGGCAGTGATCAGGTCTTCAATGTTGGTGTCCAGCGGGTTAGACAATTTTTTCCGCTTTTCTATGACAGCCTTTTGCTTCACGTAGATTAGTGTGGATGGGAGAGTACGGAATGGCAACGCTTTTGGAGCAACTGGCTACCCGGGCAGTGGTGGGGGATGGGGATGTGGCGGCCTACCTTTACGGCAAAGGCAGTCCGTTGGGGCGGAGTTTTGAAGGGTTGTGCCTGACGGATCCGGATTTGGTGAGGGAGGCTCACCGGGCTTATCTGGAGGCGGGGGCTGAATTGATCGCCACCAACAGTTTTGCGGCCAACGGGCCGGCCCTCCAAAAACACGGGTTGGAGGAAAAGGTCAGCGAAATCAATTGGAAGGCGGCCAAGCTGGCGCTGGGGGAGGCTCAGGGTCATTCCGCCTGGGTGGCGGGATGTGTCGGTCCGAGCGGGTTGACGGCAGCGGAACGAATCGGCGTCGGCGCAAAGGAAGTGGAGAATATTTTCCGGAAGCAGGCGGGGGCCCTCATTGATGGCGGGGTGCAGGCGATCCTGCTGCAGTCCTTTGGGGATCCGGCGGAGGCGGAGCTGGCGATCGGGGCGGTGCGGGAGCTGCATCATCTTCCCGTCATCGCGATGCTGGCTTCCGGGCGGGAAGGTACCCTGCCGGGCGGAAAGAGCTGGCAGGAAACCGCGCAGCGGCTACGCCAGGCCGGAGCGGAAGTGGTGGGAGTGGCGCCGGCGTTTGGCCCCAGCGCCTGTCCGACCCTGGTCCGGCGGCTGACCTCCGGCGGTGAGAATTTGCTGGCGGCCTATCCTGATGCCGGGCAACCGGAGTACGCTGAGGGGAGATACCTGTACTCCAATTACCCCGCGTATTTTGCGGAGCGCATGGCGGAGTTGCCCCCCTTGGGGGTGAGTTTGCTGGGTGGGGGATCGGGGGTGAGCCCGGACCATATCCGGGCGCTCAAGAAAAAGGTGGCGGCACTCCAGCCGGTGGCGGCGGCCCGGGCCGGGGTGGAGCCCAAACGGGAAGCCATCCGGGTTTCCGCTGCGGGCGGGGAGAAAAACGGGCAGCGGGAGGAATCGATTCTTGATCGGCTGAAGAAGGGGCGGGTGGCGATCGTGGAGTTGGACAGTCCGCGGAGCCTGGATATGGGGCCCTTTCTGAAGGCCGCGGAAGAGCTGGTGAACGCGGGGACGACAGCGCTGACCCTGGCTGACAATTCGTTGGCGATCCTGCGGGTGGCAAACACGGCGGCGGCCACCCTGCTGCGTGACCGGTTTCAGGTGACCAGCGTGATTCATTTGGCCTGCCGGGACAAAAACCTGATCGGGCTGCAGAGCGAACTGATGGGCCTGGCCGCGCTGGGTCACCGGCATGTGCTGGCGCTGACCGGGGATCCGTCGAAGTTCGGCGATCATCCCGGAGCGACCTCGGTCTATGACGTGAACAGCCTGGGCCTGATCGACCTCATCCGTCAGCTGAACGAGGGAAGAAACTCCTCGGGACGCGAGGTGGGCAAGGGGGCGGACTTTGTGATCGGGGTGGCCTTCAACCCCAACTCAAAAAATTTTGACGCCCAGGTGAAGAAGCTGGAAAGGAAGATGGAGCGCGGAGCGCATTTTGTGATGACCCAACCGGTCTACGAGAAGGCGATGGTCAGGAAAATGAAGGAGGCGCTCGCCCCGCTGGGCATTCCGGTGCTGGTGGGCGTGATGCCGGTGGTCAGCGCGCGCAACGCAGAGTTTCTGCACCACGAAGTCCCGGGCATCTCGATTCCCGACGAGGTGCGGGCCAACATCCGGTCCCTGCCCGAGGGTCCGGCCCAAGCCGAGTACGGCCGGGAGGTGGCGGCAGAACTCGCGCGGGAAGTGGCCCAGCATTTTCGCGGGATTTACCTGATCACGCCCATGGTGCGGTCAGGCATGACCGCGCCCATCGTGCGGGAGTTCCTCCAAACCAAGTGAGCGAAATGGTCATGCAGGGGAGCCGGCCCCGCAATCTTGGTTGGTTGCGGGCCGCCGCCCTTTTGTACGGGGACTGGGGAACGAGCAAGGCCTACGTGATTGGTCTGGCGGTGTTGCTGGCGGGGTACGCCGCCCCGGTCTATCTCCTCCCCATTGGGGTGCTGACGTTTTTGGTGGGCAGCAACTACGTCCTGGTTTGTAAATTTTTTCCGGAGGGCGGGGGAGTCTACCATGCGGCGCGGATCCACAGTCCAAGGCTGGGCGTGATTGGAGCACTCCTGTTGTTGGCCGGGTACACGGTCACGGCGGCGATCAGCGGGTACGAGGCCTACAATTATTTCGGGTTGAGGGAGGAGGCAACCCGTTGGGCGGTTCTGACGATTTTTGCGCTGGGAGCGGTCAATGCCTTTGGGCCGAGGCTGGCGGGCAGCCTGGCGGTCTATTTGGCGCTGCCGGCGGTATTGGTTTTGCTGGGGTTGGCGGGGGCGGGGGTATTTTCGGGCCGGATGGGTGTGACGGAGATGCCGTCGGATGGCCCGTGGGAGGGCTGGAAGATTTTCACGGGCATGATTCTGGCCCTCGCGGGGGTGGAGGCGATCGCCAACATGACGGGCACGATGAAGCCGGACCCGGACAGCCCGCCGGGGGCGCCGAGCGTCCACCGGCAGGCGCGCCGGGCCATCGGCATCGTGATGCTCGAGGTGGTGCTGATCACGGCGGTGCTGGGCGTGATGGTGGCGGGAATGCCGGCGGGATCGTTGGAAAGACCGGAGAGTTTTCTGCGCACCATGGCGGACTTTTATATCTCCCCGCAGTACGGCTGGGTGGTCGGGACCGTGGTGGGTCTGCTGCTGCTTTCGGCGGTGAACACGGCGATCGTGGCCTCGGTGGCGCTGCTCTACAGCCTCGCCCAGGACGGGGAGTTGCCGCCCAACTTCAAACTGCTGAACCGGCAAGGGGTTCCGTGGGTGCCCCTGATGGCCGCGGTGGTTTTGCCGGTGATCGTGCTGGAGTCCACCCGCGGGCTGGAGGCGCTGGCCTCGCTTTACGCGATCGGGGTGGCGGGGGCGATCAGCCTGAACCTGGGCAGCTGCGGCCTGAACCGAACTTTGCCGATGAAGCCCTGGCAACGAGGGGTGATGATCGCCACGGCTCTGCTCATGGCAGCGATCTGGATCACGGTGGCAATCACCAAACCCCACGCTCTGCTGTTTGTGGCGGGATTGTGTGGGGCGGGCCTGGGGTTGCGGGAGTTTACCCGGGTGCACGGGCCGGTGGCGGCACCGACGATGACGGGGGAGGTGGCGACGCCGCCAAGCGCGGTCCGGCAGGAGGAGGATGGGGAGGAAGGGGGAAGAATTCTGGTGGCCGCCCGTGGACTGACGGCGGCGGCGCGATTTGCGCTGGAAGAGGCCAAACTGCGGGAAGCCCGCCTTTTTTTCCTTTTTGTGCGGGAGGTGCAGGTGGCGACCGAGGTGAGCGGAAAGTTGGCGGACGATGCGGAGGCCCAACAGGTGCTGGGGACAATCAAACAGCTCGCGGTGGCGGAGAAAGTGCCGCTGACCCCGGTGTACTGCGTTTCGAACAAGGCCTCGGACATGATCACCGAGCTGGCGGCCACGCTGGGTGCGGATCTGGTGGTGCTGGGGGGATCCCGGCGAAAAGTTTTGGTGAACCTGCTCAGGGGCGACATGGTGCAGCAGGTTTCCCAGTCCCTGCCGGAAGAAATTCGCCTGGTGGTGGTTGGTTAGACGAAAATCAGGTCGAGGCCTGGATCCAGCGGGCATAGGTGGCGGCGGCGCGACCCGAAAGGGTGACGAGTTCGGGGCAGTCATAGGGGTGGAGGTGGGACCAGAGCTTGGTCAGCGCCGCGACCCGCCGGCGCGACGTTTTGGCGAGCACCAGAAACTCGCGGGATTTCTCCCGTTTGCCCTTCCAGACGTAGTGGGATTCCACCCGGGGGAGAATTTGCACACACGCGGCGGCCCGGGCGCGGAGGGCGGCGGCGGCGAGTCGGTCGGCGGCGGTTTTTGAGCCTACCGTGGTGAGGAGCAAGGCGATCGTCATGCGGGGGCCGGGAGCAAAGAAAATTTTTCTTTCGGATTTTGGGTTCAGGAGTTCCGTTTTCGGGGCCGATCCCAAGGATGGAGGCGGGCCGGATGACTCATGGCTTTAGAAAGAAGCCTCGTTGCTTTGCGGAAATGGGGAGGTTGAGGCGCTCCATGGCCGCGAGAAGGTCTTCCCAGACGAGGCGTTTGAGGGAGAGGTCCTGATTGTAGAGGAGGTAACTGGGATGAAAGGTCGGGCGAACGGGGACGCCGTCCAATTCCCGCCAATGGCCCCGCAGGCGGCTGATGTTTGTTTTTTGGGGGCCGAAGAGTCCTTCCACGGCGGTGGCACCGAGGGCGACGATGACTTGGGGGCCGATGATGGCGACCTGGGCGCGCAGGTAGGGGAGGCAAGTGTCCATTTCCGTGCGGGTGGGCTTGCGGTTGCCGCTGGTTTTGGCCGGCATGTCCGGCCGGCACTTGAGGACATTGGCGATGTAGACCTGCGCCCGGGTGAGTTCCATTGCCGCGATCATCTTGGTGAGAAGCTGGCCGGCCCGGCCGACGAAGGGCTCGCCCTGTTCGTCCTCGTCGGCGCCGGGAGCCTCGCCGACCAGCATCAACTTGGCTTCGGGATCGCCCACGCCAAAGACGACCTGAGTGCGGGAGCGGGCGAGGTGCGGACAAAGGGTGCAGACGGCAGTCTGTTTTTGCAGGGCGGCCAAGCGTTCGGCTTTGGTCCCTTCGGAAATCGGGATGGCGGGGCGTGGACGGGAGGGCGGAGAAATTGAAGAGGACCCGGCTGCGCCTTTCGGCGCGTGGTCCTGGGAGGAGGCCTGCGGGATTGGGGTCGGCGTCCCGGCAGGCATGGGCACTGCGGGGAGGCGGCGGGTGAGGCCGGCCGGTAGCCAAGCGTCTTTTTCCCCGGAGCGGCGAAGAAGCTGGATATAGCGGGCGGCTTGGGAGCGGAGTTCAGAGTCCATCGAGATAGGATTGGAATGCCGTAAAATCATGTGGAGGGGGAGCCTCAAACGAAAGGTATTCCCCCGTGCGCGGGTGGGTGAAGGCGAGCCGATGGGCGTGGAGCAGCTGACGTGTGATGCCGGCGGCACGAGACAGGGCGTTGGCGCCGCCGTACACCGGGTCGCCGGCGACGGGGCAACCCGCCGCGGAGGCGTGGACCCGGATTTGGTGGGTGCGACCGGTCAAAAGCTTTACCTCCAGCAAGCTGGCACCGGGCCAGGAGCCGAGAACCTTCCAGTCTGTCCGGGAAGGCCGGCCTTTTGTGCGAATCGCCATTTTTTGACGATGAACGGGATGGCGACCAATCGGGCCTTCCCAGGAACCGACCTGGCCTCGGGGCCGGCCCAAGACAAACGCCAGGTAGCTTTTCTGGGTTTCCCGGTCTTTAAACTGGCGGCTGAGTTCGCGGTGGGCGGCGTCGGTCTTGGCTGCCACGAGGACGCCGGAGGTTTCCAGATCGAGGCGGTGAACGATGCCGGGTCGCTCGGGACCGCCCCCCGGGGCGAGTTTTCCCGAGCAGTGGTGAAGGAGGGCGGCGGCGAGGGAGCCGGTCGGCCGACCGGCGCCGGGGTGGACGGCAAGGCCGGGGGGTTTGTGGAGGACGATGATGTCGGCATCCTCATACAGGATGTGGAGCGGAATGGGTTCAGGCTGCACTTTGCGTGGGGCCGGGTTGGGGATGCGCATGGTGATGCTGGCGCCGGCGGGGAGAAGATCCCGGGGTTCCACGGTTTTCCCGGAGGCCTCGACCCGGCCGGCCTTCATCCACTGTTGGATTTTGCTGCGCGATTCGCCGCTGAGCCGGGCAAGGACGAGATCGGCGCGTTCGTGGCCGTCGGCAGGGCCGATGGTCCCGTGCCAGATCCTTTCTTGGGTCGGCGCGGTTTTTCGGCGAGGTTGCTGGGAATGACGAACCACGGTCTTCTCATCCTGCCGTTTTTCTGCGCCTTGGTCTATGCGATCGGGGCGCTGTTGTTGAAGCGGTCGATGGAGGCGGGACATTCACCGAGGGAGGCGATGAGGGCCAGCAACCTCTCTTTGGCGTTGTTTTCCCTGCCGCTGCTGTGCTGGGCGAAGCCTCCGCCGGAAGGGTTGGCGGGGTGGTTGTGGGGGGCGGCGCCGGCCTGTTCCGTGCTCTTTTTTCTGGGGCAGATCTGCACGTTTCGGGCGATCTCCGGCGGCGACGTGTCCGTGGCCACGCCCATCTTCGGCACCAAGGTAGTCATCACGGCGTTGTGGGGATTGCTTTTTCTGCCGGCCGGGGTGGGATCCAATTTATGGGTCGGCGCTTTTCTCGGCACGGCCGGGGTGGCGTTGTTGGGGATGCAACCGGGGGCGGGCCACCCGAGGGCCCGGCGGGCGGTGGGATGGGGGCTGGGGGCGGCGGCAATCTTTTCCCTGACCGATGTGCTTGTGGCGCGGGCGGCGCCGGAGGTCGGCTTTTGTCTTTTTGGGCCATGGATGATGGTGGGGATGGCGGGGCTGTCGGCCGGGGTGACGCCGTTGGGTGAGTGGGGAAAGATGTTTCACGGGAGCGGGCGGGGCTGGGTCTGGGGGGGGGCAAGTCTGATCGGTTTGCAGGGAACTTTGCTCTACGCCTCGATCGCTTTGTCCGGCGATCCGGTGGGCGTGAATATTGTCTACGCGGTCCGGGGCCTTTGGTCGGTGCTGCTGGTGGCATCCATTGGTCGATGGTTGGGCAATCGCGAGGCGGGTCTGCCCCGGTCCACCCTCCTGCTGCGGGGAGCGGGCGCGGGGTTGTTGCTGGGGGCCGTTTGGGTGGTTCTTTAAGAAATCCTGCCGCCGCGGCGGTGGCGGGGCGTCGCGCTTCCACCCGGTTGGTTAGCGTTGGCGAAGGGGAGCGAGGGCGGGTAGAAGAAGAGAGGTGACGGCGACTTTATTCTCCTCGCAGATCGGGCTGGGAACCACCGATCCCATGCAGGTGGTCATCGTGCTGGTGGCAGGGATCCTTCTGCAGGTTTACGGGGCAAAACTCCTGGTGAGCGGTGGGTCAGGTTTGGCGCGGAGGGCCGGGGTCCATCCTTTGGTGATCGGATCGACGGTGGTGGCGTTTGGCGCCTCGGCTCCGGAGCTTTTCATCAGTCTGTGGGCGGCGGGCAAAGGGCAGGGGGATCTTGCCGTGGGCAACGCCCTCGGTTCGGTCATCGCCAATCTTGGCTTGGTTTTGGGAATCGCCGCCGTGGCCCGACCGCTGCGTTTCCGGCCCCAACTTTTCCTGGCCGACACCCCGATTCTGGTGGCCTCGGCGGCGATGGTGGCTTTTCTTTTGCGGAACAGCTGGATCGGGCGGTTCGAGGGGACGCTGCTGTGCGCGTGCCTGTTGGTCTACGCGGTTTTTCTTTGGTTCTCGGCCCAGGTGGAGGCGGACAGCACGGTGATCGCCCGCATAGAGCGGGACCTGCCCCGCCCCGGGCCGTCCCGGTGGGTGGAGTTGGCCCAGCTGGTGGGAGGCATGGTCCTTTTGGTGGCCGGTTCCCGGTATTTGGTGAAAGCGGCCGTCAGCGGCGCGGAAATGGTCGGAATGACGCAAGCGGCCCTTGCGCTGGCGGCGGTGCCGCTGCTGGCGGCGACCCCGGAACTGTTTGTGCTAATTTCCGCTCTCGTCAAAAAGGAGAAAGAGCTGGCCGGTGGTGTGGTGATCGGGGCCTGTATTTTCAATTGTTTGGGGGTGGTGGGCATGGCCGCGTTGCTGCGCCCGGTGCTCGCGCCCAATCTCAATCAGACGGATTTGGGCATTTTGCTGATTGCGACGGTGGCGGTTTTGCCGCTCTTGCATGCCAAACCCAAGGCCCGGCAGGTGATCGGGGTGGGGCTGTTGGTGGCCTACGGCATGTACCTGACGCAACTGCTGAGCCGCCGGATTCCCGAGGGCTTGTGAAACGTGCAGGGGGCCGGGCCGAGGCCTCCTCGGTCCGCCAAGGGGCCATTTCCCAGGTGGTGGCGCAGCTGGAGCGCCGGATCAGCCGGGAGCACGGCCTGACGATCGATGATTTGATGCACGCGCTGGAGGGAAAGGGGCATGCCGCGGTGATCACGGTGTTGGCGCTGCCCTTCGCCCAGCCCATCCAAGTGCCAGGTCTTTCGATGCCGTTTGGTGTGGTGCTGTTTTACAGCGGGCTAAGGATCGCGTTTGCCCAAAAGCCCTGGCTGCCGGGCTGGCTCAAGGTAAAAAAAATCCCGCCGGCCACGGGATGGGCGCTGTTGGAGGCGCTCCGCAGGGTGGCCAAGTTGGCGGAGAAGATCCTGCACCCGCGCTGGAGCTATCTATGCCGAAATCCTTTTTGGCATCGGGTGCATGGAATGCTGATCGCGTTTCTCTCAATCCTCCTGGCTTTGCCCCTGCCCATTCCGATGAGCAACATGCTGGCGGCGATCCCCATTGTGCTGATTGCCCTGGCCCTGCTGGAGGATGACGGCCTGTACCTTGTCGCCGGTTATCTGGCAGCGATTCCGTGCGCGATTTTTTTCACGGTTCTTTTTGTGTTTGGGCCGGCGGCAGTGGCGGTGGTGTGGGCGTGGTTGCGGCAGCTTTTTGGGTAAACGAGGGGGCTTTCCCGCCGACTAAATTCCCGTATCTTTCTTCCTGCCGACAGGAATTATGGGCGCCAAAATATAATATAAGTAATTACAATGGAAGGCTTTATACTTAGTATTCTAATCCTGGCCAACGGCATCTTTGCGATGGCTGAGTTGGCGGTTGTTTCCAGTCGCCGCAGCAAGCTGCGGCAGCGGGCGGAGGCTGGGGATGGCGGGGCCAAGGCAGCGTACGAGCTGGCCAGCTCCCCGAGTGCCTTCCTCAGCACGGTCAGCGTGGTGATCACCCTGATCGCGATTCTCTCGGGAGCCATGGGAGGCGCGGTTTTAGCCAAACCGGTGGCCGAGAGTCTCAAGGCCCTCCACGTTCCTGAATTCATCGCAGATCCGCTGTCGCTGGGTCTGGTGGTTTTGATCATCACCGTGGCCTCCATCATTTTCGGGGAACTTCTGCCCAAGCGATTGGCCTTGGCGCACAGCGAGACGATTGCCGCGCGGCTTTCACGACCGATTCAGGCGGTGGCCCTGGGGCTCGGGCCGATCGTCCGTTTTCTCAGTTGGGTGACGGACACGTTGGCGGCTTTGTTCGGGGTGCGCTCTTCCGGGGAAACCGTGCCGGTCAGCGACGAGGAGCTGCGTCATCTTCTGGAGCAGGGCAAACGAGCGGGGGTATTCAGTTCGACCGAACAAGGAATGGTGGAGCGGGTCCTGCGGCTGGATGAGATGCGGGTGGAGGAGTTGATGACGCCGAGCATCCGGATCGTCTGGATCAACGCCGACGAGGCGCCGGACGTGACCTGGCGAGCGCTGGTGGCAAGCGGACACTCGCACTTTCCGGTCTATCGGGGCAGCCGGGAAAATATTCTCGGGGTGGTGTCGGTGAAAGCTCTTTGGGCCAATATGGCGGTAGGACTGCCCGCCGCCCCGGCCGATTTGGCGACCCAGGCGTTGATTTTACCGGAGACGATCCCGGCCTTGCGCGCTCTGGAGCAGCTGCAAAAAGCGCGGCAGCGGGTGGCCCTGGTTAGCGATGAGTTTGGGAATATCACCGGCATTCTGAGCTTATTGGATCTGCTGGAGGCGATTGTTGGTGAGCTGCCCTCCCAGGAGGACCGGCACAAGCTACGGGCGATCCAGCGGGAAGACGGCTCCTGGCTGGTCGACGCCACCCTGCCGGTGGAAGAGTTTGCGCGGGACTTGGGCAAGCCGGCCGACTATTTCCCGGTCGATGGCGATTTCCAGACCGTGGGTGGTTTTGTGGTGCACCGGCTGGCCAAGATTCCGAAGGAGGGAGACCACATTGAGTATCGGGGGCACCGATACGAGGTGGTCGACATGGACCGGCACCGGCTCGACAAGGTGCTGGTGTCGCAGCTGAAAGGCTGACCGTTTGACGGGATGGGAGGAAACGGGAAACTATGAACAACGATTTTGGGCGGGGTAGCCAAGTGGTAAGGCAGGGCTCTGCAAAAGCCCCATTTCGTCGGTTCGATTCCGACCCTCGCCTCGAGTTTTCTCTTTTTGACCCAAAAAAGACCACATCCATTTACAAAACTCCGAGTCTAATCCTAGATGGACCCCAACCCGGCGGAGGTAAGGGATGAGCATCCAGAGAGTCCGGGTCAAATCCTCGGCGGGTCTGTATCCGGTCTACATCGGAGACAAACTGCTTCCCACGGTGCTGCCGAAGCACCTGCCGGCAAAGGTGCCGGTGGCGATGCTGGTGGACGAGGGGGTGGCGGCGCTGCCATTGACGACGGACCTTTTCCACTGGTTGGAGCGGCGCTCGTCGCGGGTTGTCCGGGTGCGGATTCCGGCGGGGGAACGGTCGAAGTCGATCGACGAGTACGGCCGGGTGCTACGCCAGCTGGCGGGAGCGGGGATGACCCGGGACGGATGGGTCTTGGCGGTGGGGGGCGGGGTGACGGGGGATCTGGCGGGTTTTGTGGCGGCCACGTTTCTGCGCGGCCTGCCGCTGATCCAGATCCCGACCACGGTGGTGGCGATGGTGGACAGCAGCGTGGGCGGCAAGACGGGGGTGGACCTGCCGGAGGGGAAAAACCTGGTGGGAGCTTTCTATCCTCCTCAAGCGGTGCTGGCGGATCTGCGCTGGTTGCAGTTCCTTTCCCCGGTGGAGAAGCGGGCGGGGATGGCCGAGGTGTTGAAGTGCGGGGCGATCGCGGATTCGAAGCTGTTTGCTTCCCTGGCCAAGGGAGCGCCGCGCTCGATGGCCAAGGTCGTGAAGCGCTGTGTGGAGATCAAGGCGAAGCTGGCGGGCGAGGACGAGAAGGATCTGAAGGGGAAACGAGCTTTGCTGAACTTCGGCCACACGGTGGCACACGGCTTAGAGGGGATTCTGGGTTACGACGGACTGCGGCACGGGGAGGCGGTGGCGATCGGGATGGCCGTGGCGGCCCACCTTTCCGTGAAGGCACGCGGCTTCAAGAGGAAGACTGCGGAGAAACTAAAAGCGGCGATCCGGGCGCAAGGTCTGCCCGTGACCCATCCGGAACTGCGGTGGGATCGGCTGTCCACTTGGATCTCGCGGGACAAGAAGGCGACTTCCGAAGGCATTCGCTGGGTGCTCCTCCGCAAGATCGGCAAGGCGGATCTGGTTTCGGGCGTGGCGGAGAAAAAGGTGATGGCGGCGCTGGAGGAGGTGCGGGAGGGCCGGCCGGCCAAGGGATGACGCGGACCGAGGCTTACCTCGTCCTTAATTCACTCCGTTTGGTGGGTCCGGTCCGGGTGCGAAAGCTCCGGCAGGCTTGCGGCGCGGTCGAAGGACTTTTTTCCCAACCGACCATGCGGTTAGCCGGGGTGGAAGGGGTGGGGCAGGCGGTGGCGGAATCGATCCGGGGTTGGGAGAAGGCCTTTGATTTGGCAGCGGAGCTGGAAAAAATCCGCAAACACCGCTTGAAGGTGATCGATTGCGAGGATCCGGACTATCCTCCACTCCTTCGGGAAATCCACGACCCACCCTTGGTGTTGTACTACCGTGGGAACTTGGAGGCGGTGAACGGGGCCTGCATCGGGGTGGTCGGCACGCGGGATGCTTCGGGGTACGGCATCGATCTGGCCAAGAAACTGGGATATCAGCTGGCCTTTGCCGGAATCGGGGTGGTGAGTGGTTTGGCGCGCGGCATCGACACGGCGGCGCATCAGGGAGCGTTGGCAGCCAAAGGAAAAACGGCGGCGGTGCTGGGTTGTTCCCTGGATCAGATCTATCCGGCGGAGAACGAGGTGTTGGCGGAAAAAATGGTGGAGGCGGGCGGACTCGTGATGAGTGAGTTTTGTCTGGGCACGCCGCCGGATCGGCAGACCTTTCCCATGCGCAACCGGATTGTCAGCGGGTTAAGCAAGGGGCTCTTGGTGATTGAAGCGGCGCGAGCCAGTGGGGCGATGATCACCGCCCGGCAGGCGCTGGAACAGGGGCGGCAGGTGTTTGCCGTGCCGGGACGGATCGATCAGCCGCAGGCGGGCGGCTGCCACCAGCTGATCAAGGACGGGGCGCGCTTGGTGGAGTCGGTGGAGGACGTGCTGGCGGAGTTTGAATTTCTCCTGCCCCGGGCCGAGATGCCGGTCCCGGCGGCGCCCCACGGCAACCTGAATGAGGAGGAGAAGAAGATTTTAGAGGCTTTGGGGCGGGATGAACTGCAGGTGGATGGGCTGACCCGAAAATGCGGGTTGCCTTCCCCGGTTGTGTCCGCCACCCTCCTCAAGCTCGAGATGAAGCGCCGGGTGCGACAAATGCCCGGTAAAGTCTTCACCCGTATCGATTAATCAATGGCAAAAAAACTGATTATTGCGGAGAAGCCGAGCGTGGCCAACGACCTGGCCAAAGCGCTGGCGGGCTTTAAGAAGGAAGGGGAGCACTGGGAGTCCGACCAGTACGTCCTCAGTTCTGCCGTCGGCCATTTGGTCGAGTTGTGCAAACCAAGCGAGTACGGGAAGGGGAAAGGGAAGTGGAGTTTTGAGAGTCTCCCGCTGATCCCGGAGCATTTTCAGCTGAAGATCATCGAAAAGACCGAGCCCCGCTTCAACCTGCTGAAAAAACTGCTGAAGCGGAAGGACGTCACGGGGGTGATCAATGCCTGCGACGCCGGCCGGGAAGGGGAGCTGATTTTCCGCTACGTGATGGAAGCGGCGGAGTGCAAAAAGCCGGTGCAACGGCTTTGGCTGCAGTCGATGACCAAGGAGTCGATCCAAGACGGATTTGCCCATCTGCGGAAAGAGGAGGAGATGATGCCGCTGCTGGAGGCGGCGAAGTCCCGTTCCGAAAGCGACTGGCTGGTGGGGATCAACACCACCCGGGCGCTGACGGCGCTGAACTCCAAAGGCGGAGGATTCTTCCTGACGACGGCCGGCCGGGTGCAGACGCCCACGCTCAGTATCTTGGTCGATCGCGAAAAACAGATCCGGGCCTTTGTGCCGAAAGATTTCTGGGAAATTCACGCCACCTTTGGGGCCAAGGCTGGGGAGTACGAGGCGCGTTGGTTTGACGAGGACTTGGCTGATCAGAAAGCTTCGGAGCGCGGAGCGGATCAAAAACCGGAGCGTCTCTGGGAAAAGAAGAAAGCTGAAGCGATTGCTGATGAGTGCCGGGGTCAGACCGGGGAAGTGCACGATGAGAAAAAGCCGGCCCGCCAGCTTTCGCCGCTGCTGTATGATCTGACCAGCTTACAGCGGGACGGGAACAGCCGCTTTGGTCTTTCCGCCCGTCGGACGCTGCAGATCGCCCAGGCCCTTTACGAGCGGCACAAGGCGATCACTTATCCGCGAACCGACTCGCGTTATCTACCGGACGACTATCTGCCCACCGTCAAAAACACGCTGAAGAATCTCGAGGGGACGGAGTTTGGTGAATTCTCCAAGACCGTACTCAAAGAGGGCTGGCTGAAGCCGACCAAGCGGGTGTTCAACGGGGCCAAGGTCAGCGACCACTTTGCGATCATCCCGACCCTGCAGGTGCCCGATTTGGCCAAACTGGATGAGATCGAGTTGAAGGTGTATGCGGCGATTGTCCGCCGCTTTATCGCCGTGTTTTATCCCGAAGCGATCTACGAGGTGACCACCCGGATCACGCGGGTGAAAATGCACACCTTCCGCACGGATGGAAAAATTCTCAAGGAGGCCGGCTGGCTCGCCGTTTACGGCAAGGAAGGAATCGAGGAGGGTGGCTCCGACGAGGGTAAGTTGCTGGTGCCCGTGACGGACGGGGAAAAGGTCAAAGCGGTGGCGGTGGTGGTGGACGGTTTGCAGACCAAGCCTCCGGCGAGGTTTTCGGAAGCCACGCTCCTCAGCGCGATGGAAGGGGCGGGAAAATTGATCGATGACGAGACTTTGCGGGAAGCGATGGGAGAAAGAGGCCTGGGAACCCCGGCAACCCGGGCCGCCACGATCGAGACGTTGATTTCCGAGGAGTATATCCGACGAATGGGAAGGGAACTGGTGCCGACCGCCAAGGCGTTCGGGCTGTTTGAAACTCTGGACGCGCTGGGGATTGAAATTCTGCACTCCCCGGAGCTGACGGGGGAGTGGGAGCACAAGCTGAAGGAGATGGAGCACGGCAAGTTGAAGCGGCAGGACTTCATGCGGGAGATTCAAAACGTCACCAAAGATATCGTGGAAAAGATCCGGGCCTTCCAGGACAAGGACCACGTGCTCCGAAAACTGGACTTCAAGGATCCGGAGACGGGGCAGGCGTTTGAGGAGACGTTGCGGGAGTATCGAACCCTGGATGGAAAATACTCCGTGAGAAAGGTTTTGGCGGGTCGCCGCATCGAAGCTGCGGAGTTTCTGGAGCTGCTCCAAAAAGGAACCTTGGGCCTGGTAGAAGGGTTCCGCAGTCGCTTGGGCCGGCCTTTCTCGGCGGGGCTCAAGCTGGGAGAGGGCAGGAAAATTGAATTGGTGGTGGGCGAAGAGGAAGGGACGCTGGACTTCACCGGGCAGCAACCCTTGGGCAAATGCCTCGCCTGCGGCGGAAATATGTTCTCCAGCCTGCTCCGTTATGTCTGCGAACACAGCGTGGCCAAGCCAGCGACCTGCACCTTTAAAGTCTCCAAGAAAATCCTCAGTCGGGACATCACCGAGGCCGAGCTGCAGGCCCTGCTCAAGGACGGCAAGACGGGTCTCCTGGAAAAATTTGTTTCCATGAAAACGCGGCGACCCTTTTCCGCCTTCCTGGTTTGGAAGGACAGCAAGGTCTCGTTTGATTTTCCGCCGCGCGAACCGCGGAAGCCCAAGTCGGCGAAGACCGCCAAAGCCCGGGCTGCCGCGGCCGCCTGAAAACCCCGGCCCCATCGGCCGCGGATCCGCTCGCGGTCGCCTTTCTCCGTCATCTGGGGGAGGAGCGGGGACTGTCCGGCAACACCGTGCGCAACTACGAGCAGGTTTTGACCGAATTCCAGAAAGACCGGGCCCGGCCATGGGCGGAGATGCAGGAGTCCGACTGCCGCACTTACCTCCATGGGTTGGCGGGGCGGGGTCGGCACCAGCCGGCCTCCGTGCGGCTTCGTTTCTCGGCGCTGCGGACTTTTTTTAAGTGGATGCAGTCGCGGGGCGACCGCCCAGACAACCCGGCCATGGGGTTGCGGCTGCCGCGTCCGCGGAGATCCCTGCCCCGATTCCTCAGCGAGGAGCAGATGGATCAGCTTTTGGGTGCGCCGCTGCGGCTTTTGGAGAAAAGGCCGGGCCGGCCGGCGGGAAGAAAAGAACCGGCTTGGGCCCGCTGGCGGGACGCGGCCCTTCTGGAGCTTCTGTATGGAACCGGCCTGCGACTCGGTGAAGCTCTGGGTTTGGCGCGGAAATCTTTTCACGAGGAAGGCCGCCGGACCCTCAAGGTGAAGGGCAAGGGTGGAAAAGAACGCTTGGTGGTCATGGGCGAGGCGGTGCGAACCGCTGTGCAGCGCTACGAGGAGAAACTTCCGGGAGGTTTGCGGAAAGAGCATGGGCCGGCCTTTCTCGGCCCCCGCGGGGAGCGGCTGAGCCCCCGGGTGTTTCAGCGAAACCTGAAGGAGTATTTGGCGGAGGCGGGGCTGGACGCGAGCCTCACTCCCCACAAGTTGCGCCACAGTTTTGCCACCCACCTTTTGGGCCGCGGCGCCGATTTGCGGGCGGTGCAGGAGTTGCTGGGCCATGCCCGGCTCACCAGCACGGAAATTTACACTCGGGTGACTCCGGAACGTCTGCGCGGCGCCTACGTGAAAGCCCATCCCCGCGCATGACCCAGTTTCCCGAGCCGCTGCTGAAAATCGGCTACAACCTGCTTTTTACGGCGGGCTTTGCGCTGACGTGGCCCTATTTCACCTATCTGATTTGGAGGCGGCAGCCCTTCTGGGAAAGGTTGGGAGAGCGTTTGGGTCATTACCCAAGGGAGGTGAAGGAGTGGCTGCAGCAACCGGACCGGCCCGTCTGGATTCATGCGGTTAGCGTGGGAGAAGTCTTGTTGGCCCGGGTGCTGGTGCGGGAACTGCGTCGTCTCCGGCCCCAACTACGGGTGTTTCTCACGGTGGGCACGCCGACCGGCCGGCGGATGGCGGGCCCGCTTTTGGATGACAAGACCTCCGTGGTGTATGTCCCCACGGATTTTTACTACTCCATGATGCGGGCGTTCCGGCGGGTGAATCCCCAAGCCCTCATCCTCGTGGAGAATGAAATCTGGCCCAACATGCTGTGGCGGGCCAAGAAGATGGGAATTCCGGTCTGTCTGGTAAACTCACGTCTCTCCCGGCGCAACCGGCGATTGTTCCGCGCCGCCCGCACTTTTGTCCGCCCCGTTCTGCAGGCCTTCGACTGGATCGGGGTCCAAAGCCAGGAGGATTTGGGGCGTTTTGCCATCGCCGGGTTTCCCGAACAGCGTCTGCATTTGATGGGGAGCATGAAGTATGACGTGGCCGATCTGGTCTCCGACAATCCGGGAAAGGGCGGAGAACTTCGGACTTGGGCGGGTTGGAATCAGGGCCAGGTGGTTTTGTTGGGGGGAAGTACTCATCCGGGCGAGGAGCAGGTTTTGGCCGACCTGCTGCGGAAACTGAAACCGAAACATCCCAAACTGCGGTTGATGCTGGTGCCCCGGCACGTGGAGCGAAAAGGCGAAATTCTCCAGCAATGTTCCTCCCGTGGCCTGAAGGTTGGTCTTCGTTCCCGGCTGGAGGAAGGGAAAGGTTCAGATCCGGACATTTTGTTGGTGGATTCGACCGGCGAGCTGCGCGATCTCTATCCGGCTTGCGAGCTGGTTTTTATCGGCAAGACGCTCACCGGAACGGGTGGACAGAACTTTCTCGAGGCGGCCCGCCACGGGCGGGCGATCGTGGCGGGACCGCACATGGAAAACTTTCAGTCCTTGCGGCGGGAGTTCCTGCAGGACGAGGCCATGGTGATCAGCCCGGATCCCGCGGGACTGGAGGCGGATTTGGACCGTCTCTTGACCTCGACCGCCGAGAGGGAGGAGCTGGGGCGGCGCGCCCAGGCTTGTTTTCGGAAACACCTTGGGGCGGGGGCTCGGCACGTTGAATCCATCCTGAGGTTGTTGGCCAACCGCCGGTAGGTTTCCACCCCTTGTTCCCTGCGGGAAACCGGGCAGAATTTTCAATCCCATGGCTTATGAATCGACGCGCGGATGGGTGGAGCAACTGGACCGGGCCGGAGAGCTTCTCCGGATCCGGGAGCCGGCGCGGACGAATCTGGAGATTGCGGCGGCGGCGGATCAGGAGTCGAAAAGTGCGGGCGGCGGCAAGGCCCTGCTGTTTGAAAAACCGGTGGGGCCGGACGGCCAGGAGTATGGATTTCCTGTTTTGATCAACGGGTACGGCTCGGCGAAGCGTATGGCGATGGCTTTGGGGCGGGAGACGGTGGAGGAAATTGGCGAGGAGGTGGGGGCGTTGGTGAAGGCGAAGCCGCCGGCGGGGTTGGCTCAGGCGTGGGATCTTTTGAAGCGGGGGCTGGAACTTCGGCATGCTCGGCCGGTTTCCACCCGAAGCGGATCGTGCCAGGAAGTGGTGCACCGGGTGAATGAGGGAGGCAAGGGATTGGGAGAGATTCCTGTGTTAAAAACCTGGCCGAAAGACGGCGGGCCGTTTCTCACGCTACCCCAGGTAATCACGGAGGATCCGGAGACGAAGGAGAGAAACGTGGGCATGTATCGGATGCAGGTGTTGGGTTCGTGGGAGGCGGCGCTCCACTGGCAGTTGCACAAGGTGGGGGCGCGGCACGGGAAGAAATACCGGGAGATGGGCCAACCGATGCCGGTGGCGGTGGCGTTAGGGGGAGATCCGGCCAACGCCTTTGCGGCGACGGCCCCGCTGCCTGATGGGATCGACGAATACATGTTTGCGGGCTTTGTGCGAAAGAAGTCGGTGGCCTTCGTGCCGGCGGTGAGCCAACCAATCCGGGTGCCGGCGGATGCCGACTTTGTCATCGAGGGGACGGTCGATCCCCAAGGGGAGCCGGTGGATGAGGGACCGTTTGGCGACCACACCGGCTTCTACACCCCGGTGGACAAGTATCCGCGGTTCCGGATCACGGCGATCACCCATCGGAAAGACGCGATTTATCCGGCCACGGTGGTGGGCAAACCCCCGATGGAGGATTTTTGGCTGGGCTCAGCCAGCGTGCGGATTCTGATGCCGGTGTTGAAGATGAACTTTCCCGAGTTGGTGGATCTGGCCCTGCCGGCCGAGGGCGTCTTCCATAATTTGGCCTTCGTGAGCCTGAAAAAACAGTACCCGTACCAGGCCTTTAAGTTGATGCACGGCCTGTGGGGAGCCGGGCAGATGATGTTCACGAAAGTGATCGTGGCCGTGGACGAGCACGTGAACGTGCACGACACGAGCGAGGTGCTTTTTTACCTTGGAGCGAACGTGGATCCGGAGCGTGACACCATTTTTATCAAGAGTCCTTGTGACAGTCTGGACCATGCCCCGAGCGTGCCGAATGTGGGGAGCCACATGGGGATTGATGCCACCCGAAAATTATTGGGAGAGGGATACGCCCGCGGCTGGCCGGAAGAGTGTCGGACCACGCCCGAGGCGGCGGCGCGGGCGCGGGAGCTGATGGCCCGGGCGAAAGGAGGCCGATGAAACTGGTCGTGGCGGTGACGGGGGCGAGCGGGTCGATCTATGCCCAGCGTTTGTTGGCGGAGTTGGCCCAAGCCAAGGAGGTGGAGGAGTGCCACGTGGCGCTGAGTGCCTATGCCAAGCAGGTGGCGGCGGCGGAGTTGGGGGCGAAGGGTCTGACGATTCCGAAAAAATTCAAGGTGCATGGCGACAAGACCATGGAAGTTCCGTTTGTAAGCGGGTCGGCCTCGTTTCAGGCGATGGTGATTGTGCCGTGCTCGATGGGGACGCTCGGCCGGATCGCGCACGGGTACAGTGACAGCACGATCACGCGGGCGGCCGATGTTTTTCTCAAGGAGCGGAGGAAGCTGATCTTGGTGCCCCGGGAGACGCCGTGGAATCTGCTGCAGGCACGGAACGTGGTGACACTGCTGGAAGCGGGGGCGACGGTGATTCCGGCGGTGCCTTCATTTTACGGGAAGCCAAAAACCGTGGAGCAGGTGGCCGACACGGTGGTGGCCCGGATCCTCGATCACCTGGGCGTTCGGAACGATTTGGTAAAACGGTGGAAGACACCCGTGGTGGAAGATTGAGGGGAAACTTCCCGCTTAAACTTCGAACTAAATTAGGCATTCTCACGTGATGCCTTTCGCCCATGTGGAAACGATTGCCGGGGTGCCGGTGGCGTTCCGGGCGGGCACGGATGCACCCGGGGTGGCCGCGGGGCTTTTTTACGCAGCCGGTTCCCGGTGGGAGCAGGAGAACGAACACGGGGCGGCTCACTTTGTGGAGCACCTTCTCTTTAAGGGAACGAAAAAAAGAAGCTGCAAGGAGCTGAGTCGGGAGGTGGAAGGCCGGGGCGGCGATCTCAACGCGTACACCAGCGAAGAAGCGATGTGTCTGCACGGCCGGGTGCCGGCGGGTCACGGATCCCAGCTGGTTTCGTTGTTGGCGGAAATGGCGCTGGAGTCGATTTTCCCGCCCGAGGAGGTGGAGAGGGAACGCGGGGTCATTACGGAAGAGATTCGGATGATGGAGGATCAGCCGGCCGCGGTGGCAGGGGAGGCGCTCAACTCCATCCTGTGGCCGAACCAGGCGGTGGGGCGGCCAATTGCCGGAACCATGCAGTCGGTGGGATCAATCCCGCGGCAAGGGCTGATGGATTACTGGAAGAGGAGAGTGAAGAGCTTGCGTCCGGTGCTGGTGGTGGCGGGCGGGATTTCGGAGAAAGAGGCCAAAGAAACGGCGAAAAAGGCCTTGGGCCGGGTGGGCAAGGTGGCACCGCTCAAGCCGGCCAAGGCCAAGCGGGTGTCCGCCCGGGAGGTGCGGGTGAAGGCGGTGGCGAAACCGGTGCAGCAGGTGAATCTGACGGTGGGGACCTATGCGTTTGGGCGGACGGATCCGAGGCGCCACGCGTTACGCATTTATAGCGTGATTCTGGGTGAAGCGATGAGCTCGCGCCTCTTTCAACGGCTGCGGGAGGAGGAGGGCTTGGTGTATTCGGTTTCGAGCGGAGCACATCTGCAGGCGGATGACGGGGCTTTTTATATTTCGGCAGGGCTCGAGCCGGCGAACACCGGCAAGGCGCTGGGGATCATCGCCGAGGAGATGAGGGAGTTGGCGAAGCAGGGGCCGGGAGCGGCGGAGCTGAAGCGGGCCAAGGATTATGCGATGGGTCAGTTTGCGTTGGGGCTGGAGGGTACGACCCAGCAGATGTTCTGGGTTGGGGATGCCTTGATGACGCGGGGCCGGGTGGTGGAGCCGGCGGAGAGTCTGGAAAAATTCAAGGCGGTGGACGCCAAAGCGGTGCAGGCCGTGGCAAAGGAGATTTTTCAGCCCGGCAAGATCTGTGTGGCGGCGGCTGGCCCGGAATTGACGAATGAGGGTTTAACGACGGCGGCGAAGCCGATGGGGGAGTCTTGAATCCGCTCGAGCGTTTGGCCGCCGGGGTTCCCAAGGCGGAGCTGCATCTGCATCTGGAGGGAACGCTGGAGCCCGAGATGGTTTTTGCCTTGGCCAAAAAACACGGGGCCAAGCTGAAGTTCCCGGACGCGGAGGCGCTGCGGCGGGCGTATCAGTTCAAGGATCTGCAGTCGTTTCTCGATCTTTACTACGAGGGGGCGGGGGTGTTGCGGGACGAGGAGGATTTCCGGTCCCTCACGGCGGCCTATTTGGACAAGGCCAGGCGGGATGGGGTGTGGCACGTGGAGCCGTTTTTCGATCCCCAGACCCACACCGCCCGCGGGGTTTCCGTGAAAACGGTGGTGGATGGAATCGTGGGTGCGCTGCGGGATGCTGAAAAGAGGCATGGAATCAGCTGGCGGCTCATTCCCTGCTTCCTGCGGCACCTGAGTGAGGAAGACGCCCTGAGAACTTGGGAAGAGATGAAGCCGTTTCAAAAACTTTTCAGCGCGGTGGGGTTGGACTCTGCGGAGAAAGGAAATCCTCCCTCCAAATTTGCCCGGGTCTTTGCAAAGGTACGGGAGGCTGGGCTGAAGGTGGTGGCGCATGCGGGGGAGGAAGGTCCGCCCGGGTACATCCGGGAGGCGCTGGATCAACTTCAGGCCGTGCGGATCGATCACGGGGTGCGATGTGTCGAGGATCCGGCTCTGGTGAAAGAGTTGGCCCAAAAGAGGATTCCGCTGACCACCTGTCCGCTCTCCAACGTCAGGCTCTGCGTTTACCAAAAGCTGGAGGAGCATCCCCTTAAGAAACTGCTGGAGGCCGGGGTCAGCGCCACGGCCAATGCGGATGACCCGCCTTATTTTGGGGGCTATCTGCTCAAGAACTGGACCGAGTGTATCCGGGCGCTCGATCTCCAGGCCCGGCAGGTGGTGCAACTGGCCAAGAACTCGTTTGAGGGCAGTTTTCTCTCCGATGCGGCAAAAAAGAAGTGGCTGGGGGAAGTAGAGA
>VHDM01000009.1 GCA_016876055.1 Verrucomicrobiota bacterium | reverse complement strand
TCCGGCCACATACGCCATCCCGTAGTATCGAATTCCCCAGCCGCTCCCGAACTCGATCAGGAACGGATTCAGGTCATGGATGTAGTACGCCATCATGAAAAACTAAACGTAAACGATCAGCTGAGGGGTCGGGAAATAAAAAGGGCGGCTCTTGCGAGCCGCCCTTTTTTTCAAGTCTTAAACCTTGGATTATTTGTCGCCAAAATCCCCGAGGCTGCGGGTGAAGGTCCATTCGCCGGGGGTGATCACCAAGGTGTCCCAGGCTTCGTCGACGCATTCCGCCATCGCCGTGAAGGGCGAGGTCACCACGAAGGCCGTAAAGCCGAGGGCGGTTCCAGCCAAGCCGGCCGGACGGGCAAACAGAAGATCAGGCACGGCGAGGGCCGGATCGGCCACTGCGTCGCTGCTCCCTTTGGAACCGGAATCAGCCATGGCCAAAGGGGAGGCCAAGGCGATTGCTGCTAGAACCGCCACACGGAGGGTGTTTTTCATAGTTAAATAAGTAAAAAGCTTGAAAGGTTCTGTCAACAATTCTTTTTGTTGTTTGGGAATAAAAAGTACGAGCCGACTGTCGGATTTGAACCGACGACCCGCGGTTTACAAAACCGCTGCTCTACCCCTGAGCTAAGCCGGCCTGTGCTTGATTCTTCCTCCCGTCGCGCCATCCGGCAAGCAACACCCCTCGATACTTTGGGGTCAGAGGTCTGGACTAAAAAATAGCACTCTTAAATCCTTGCCCCACATTGATTTAAATGGGGTCAGAGGTCTTGTTAGTGTCTGCTATGTAACATCTTATAAGCCTGTTTTTTAGAGCTTGGGGTCAGAGGTCAAAAAGGATCAAATACAGCAATGCCCAAAATTACCCTGATCTTCTCCATCCTCTATATCGCCCTTGGCTTGGCTGCCTTCTTCCTAACCGGAGCCCTCCATAAAACCGCCCTCATCCCGGCCTACTTCGGGGTCGTCCTGCTGCTCCTTGGACTCCTCGGCCAAAAGGAAAACCTCCGCAAACACGTCATGCATGCCGCCTTACTGGTGGTCCTGCTCGCTCTCTTTGGAACCGCCCGCTCCCTCCTCAAACTTCCCTCTGCCTTCGACGGCACCGCCGAGCGCCCCTTCGCCATCTACGCCCAGGCCGCCACCGCCGTCCTTTCCATCGCCTTCCTCGCCCTCGGTATCCGCTCCTTTATCCAAGCCCGGCGCTCCCGCTCTTCCTAAATCCCTTCACCATCGCGGCGATTTTACCGGCAAACCCCAAATCCTTCTTCACAAAGCCCGGCTTGAACCACGGCGTCAGCCCCAGCAGGTCGTGGGTCACCCGGATCTGACCCGTCGTACCTTTTCCCGCGCCAATCCCGATCGTCGGCACATCCACCGACTTCGTGATCTCCGCCGAAGCCTCCGGATCCACCAGCTCCAGCACAATCGCGCACGCCCCCGCTTTCTCCATCCCCTTGGCTTCCTGGATCAACTTTTTCACCTCGTCCGGACTCTTTCCCTTCCTTTTGTACCCCCCTTCCTCCCGCACCTTCTGCGGCAACATCCCCAGATGCCCCACCCACGGAATCCCCGCCTTGCCCAAAGCCTCCCACTGACTCCGACTCTCCTCTCCTCCCTCCGGCTTCACCGCATCCGCCCCGGCCGCCAACAATTCCCTGGAATTTTTCAAACACGCCTCCGCGGTATCGTAGCTCCCCGCCGGCAGATCCGCGGAAATCATCGCTCGCTTCCGGCCCCTCGCCACCGCCCCAGTCGCCCGGATCATATCCGCCATGGTCACCTCGGTGGTGTCCGGCATCCCCAGCACCACCATCCCCAAGCTGTCTCCCACATGGATCAGATCGACCCCGGCCTCGTCCAAAATCCTGCCCAACGGATAATCATACGCGGTTAATGCCAGCAAAGGCTGACCCTTGGGCCATTTCCGCATCGCTTCAGGGGTTATCCGATCCGCCGGCACGACTCCCCTCCCTTCGATCTCAACCAACCCGCCGTCTCCCCCACCGTCCCCGCCAGACCTGGGATCCTCCGCCTCGGACATATTTCCGCCAGTGGCTCCATTACAAATCTCCTCAGCCCCAACCGTGGGTGGGGCAACTGCAGTCGGGCGGTCCGGGCCTTCTTTTCGTCGGCATACAAAAGATCCAAATCCAAGGCCCGAGGCTGATTTCTTCCCCGCACGCCCTTCCTTCCGCGGCTGCGCTCAAAGGCCTGACAAAGATCCAGTAGTTTGGATAGGCAGCCATTCCACGAAATCTCGGCAACCTGGTTGAGGAAGGCCGGACTTCCCGGCGGACAGTTCACCGCCTCGGTTTCATACACCCCGGAAAATTTGGCTCCCGGGGCCAGGCAGCGGAGCCAGATCCGGGCCGATGCGAGCTCCCCGTGCCGCGTTCCCAGATTCGAACCGAGGCCAATCCCCACGCGCATCAGCTCAGGCCGAGCACGTCCGTCATCTCATACCTTTTTGCCGGCTTGCCCACCAGCCACTTGGCCGCCCGCAAGGCTCCCCGCGCAAAAACGTCCCGGCTACTCGCCCGATGGCTCAGCTCCATCCGTTCCCCCTCTCCCGCCAGCAAAACGGTGTGGTCGCCAACCACGTCGCCACCCCGCACCGCGTGCACCCCAATTTCATCCTCGGTCCGCTCTCCCGGTTCCCCCGTCCGACCATGCCGGGCCACCACCTCGGGTTTGGTTCGACGCGCCTCGGCCAAAACTTCCACCAACCGCTGCGCCGTTCCACTGGGCGCATCCTTCTTTAAGCGGTGATGAATCTCGATCACCTCGGGATCAAAACCCTCGGGCAACGCCTTGGCCGCCTGGCTCGTGAGATAAAACAGCAGGTTCACTCCCATGGAGAAGTTCGGCGAGTGAATCAGCGGAATCTTATGCGAGGCCGCCGTGATCAGACCCCGCTCAGCCTCGGTATGCCCGGTAGTGCCGATCACACAGGCCGCTTGAACCGCTTGCGCCGCCTTGAGGACGGCTTCCGTCGCCGAGCGGTGGCTAAAATCCACCACCGCCTGGGCATTCGCCATTACTTTTGAGAGATCGTCCCCATGGTCCCCTTCCCCGACGACCACAAAGTTCTTGTCGGAGCGGGCGAGGTTCAGCACCGCCTGCCCCATCCGCCCTTTGGAGCCGATGACAGCGATTTTCGTAGCCATGGTTGGATTCTCCTCCCGAAGGCCCCTCAATTCAACCCGGCCTGCTGGAGGGTCGCAAAGAGCTTCTGGCGGCTGGATTCGCTGACCGGTACCAGCGGTAACCGCAACTCCTCCGTCAACCACCCCTTGGCCGCCATCGCCGCCTTGATCGGGCCCGGATTACTTTCCACGAATAGGTCGCGGAAGACCGCCGCATATTTCCGGTCCAGCTCCTCGGCCATTTTCCAATTCCTCTTCAGGCCGGCATCGACTAAAGACTTTACCTCAGCAGGAATCAGATTGGACGCCACGCTCACCACCCCCACCGCGCCCCGTTTCATAAACTCCACCGTCATGGCATCGTCGCCGCTGAGAATTTCGAAATCCGGCGGCACCACCGCCCGGATCGCATCCACCCGCTCCGGCTTGCCCCCCGCTTCCTTGATCGACCGGATCGTCGGGCACTCCTTCGCCAAACGCCCCACCGTCTCCACCGTGATCTCGACCGCGCATCGACCCGGCACGCTGTAGAGCATGATCGGTAGATCCGTCTCCCGCGCGATCGTCCGGAAATGCTGGAACATCCCCTCCGGGCTGGGCTTGTTGTAATACGGCGCCACCAAAAGCAGCGCGTCCGCCTTCGCCTGCTGGGCTCCAGTGGAAAGTTCGATCGCCTCCACCGTGCTATTGGATCCGGTGCCGGCCACAACCTGGGTCCGTTTACGCGCGATCTGCACGGCGAGTTCGATCACCCGGGCATGTTCGGCCATGTTCAGGGTAGGCGATTCCCCGGTCGTACCCACCGGCACAATGCCCTCGATCCCGGCTGCAATCTGCCGCTCAATCAGCTCCGCAAACGCCTTGTCATCCACCTTTCCCTTTCGAAAGGGCGTGACCAAGGCGGTGTAGGTTCCCTTAAACATGCCAGACCCCCTCAAAGACAATCCTCGCCGGCCCCTGCAACACCACGTGCCGCGCTCGGTCGTTCATCCACTGGAAATGAACCCGTAAAATGTCGCCCCCCCGGGTCTTCACATGCACCGGTGGCTTCACCCTCTTTTGCAGGTAGGCCAGAATCGAGGAGGCCACCACGCCCGTACCGCAGGCCAACGTCTCTCCCTCTACCCCCCGCTCGTAGGTTCGTACCTCGATCCGGTTCCCTCGGCCCACCTCCACAAAATTCACGTTGGTCCCGGCTGGGGCGAAGAAGTTGTGGAAACGGATCGCCCGGCCGTTCCTTTCCACGTCCACCCCGTCCACGGATCGTACAAACTCCACTGCATGCGGCACCCCGGTGTGGATGCAGTCCAGCTTCACCCGCCGGCCGGCTGCGGTGATCTCTTTCCCCAACCGCGGCCAGCCGGGATCGGACATCGAAACCTTCACCTCCTTGCCCAGGATTTCCAACTGCACCGGCCCAGCCTTGGTCTCCACCCGCATCGTCTTCCCTCTCCAACCGGCGGCCGCCCGGACCAGCAGGGCAAAACAGCGCGCCCCGTTGCCGCACATCTCCGCCTCGCCGCCGTCGGCGTTATAATACCGCATCCGAAAATCAGCCCCGCGTCCCCGCGGCTTCTCCACCACCAGCACCCCATCCGCGCCAGCGCCGCGACGACGATCGCACCAGAAAGCGATCCGCTCACGATTCAGCCCCAGCCCACCCTTACGGCCGTCAAAACCGATAAAGTCGTTGCCGGCCCCCTCCAGCTTCCAAAATCGCACCGCTCGGCTCACGACTTTTTCTCTCCGCGCCACAGATCCGCCACCCGTTCCCGGGGCCGCACTAACCGGGCCCGGGTTCCCGTCACGAGGATCTCGGCTGGCCGAGGGCGTGTGTTGTAGTTGGAGGCCATCGCAAAACCGTAGGCACCGGCGCTGAGAACCGCCAATCGATCCCCGCGCTCCACCGGCGACAACATCCGGTCATGGCCAAACACATCCCCGGATTCACAGACCGGACCCACCACATCCGTGGAGATTGCCCCGGGCCGCGGCTTGCCGATCGGCTCAATCTGGTGAAACGCCTCATACAGCGTCGGCCGGATCAGGTCATTCATGCCCGCATCCACCACGGTGAAGTGCTTCCGCCCCGTCTGCTTCCGGTACAGCACCTCCGTTACCAACACGCCGGCATTGCCCACCAGAAAACGCCCTGGCTCCAAAAGGATCTGCATCCGCAAATCCCGCAAAAGCGAGACCAGCGAAGCGGCATATTCATGGAGGGTCAGGAATCGCTGGGCCTTGGCGGTGCGCCACCATCCGTCCCGACCACTGGCCAAGGCGTCCTGATAAACAATCCCCACCCCGCCCCCGATGTCGAAGTAGTCCAAGCCGTACCGGTCCCGCAAACGGGCCACCAACGGCACCATCTTCCGGACGGCCGCCCGAAAAGGAGCCACCTGCGTGATCTGGGAACCAATGTGCATCTGGATTCCGCGCAACCGCAAATAACGGTTTCCGGCGGCCCGGCGGTAAATCGCCGCCACCTCTTCAAAAGGAATCCCAAACTTGTTGGCGTAAGTGCCGGTGGTGATTTTGGCATGACCGCCGGCCGCCACATCGGGGTTCACCCGCAGAGCCACCGGGGCCCAACGACCCTTTTTGCGGGCCGCTACCGCCGCAATCGTCTGCAGTTCCTCTTCGCTCTCCACATGGAAAGCCTTCACCCCGGCCCGCAAGCCTGCCTCGATCTCGTCCTCCGTCTTGCCCACCCCCGCAAAGACGCACTTGGCCGCCTTGCCCCCCGCCTTCCGCACCCGCTCCAGTTCCCCGCCGCTCACCACGTCAAACCCGCTGCCCGCGCGTGCCAGCAGATTCAGGATGGCCAGGTTGCTGTTGGCCTTGACCGAGTAACAGACCAGCGGATCCAACACGCGGAGGACTCCCCGCAGACGCCGGTAATGATCCAGGATGGTACCCGCGGAATAAACGTACAGAGGGGTGCCATGCCGGTCGGCTAACGCCTCTAGGCTCACCCCCTCCACGTAAATCTTTCCGCCTTTTCTCTGCGTCCGGTGCATCCCATCACAATAGCGAATTCTCCCGCCGCCATCCACCCCCGATCTCCAATCTTCTAACTCCTATCTCCTTCCGGGCCTGCTACTTTAAGGTAAGTGAGCAATTGGTTGGTGAAACAGGAACCTTCCACCTACCCCTTTTCCCGCTTTCTTAGCGAAAAGAAAGTGGTCTGGGATGGGGTCCGCAACTACCAAGCCCGCAATTTCCTCCGTCAGATGAAAAAGGGAGAGCCGGTGCTCTATTATCACAGTGTCGACGAACGGGCCGTTGTCGGCACGGCCAAAGTTTCCCGAACCGCTTTTCCGGACCCCACCGCCCCCAAAGGCGAAGACTGGACCTCGGTCGAATTATCCGTGGATCGGCCCCTTAAAACTCCCGTCACCTTGAATCAACTCAAGGCCGATCCCCGCTTCCACGATCTTCTCCTCCTCCGCCAATCCCGTCTCTCCGTCATGCCGGTCCCGGCACCGCTGTTTTCCGCGATTTTAAAACTGGGTCAGGCCTTGGCGTAAACCTTCGCGCCCTTGCGCACAAACTCCTTCGCCTTTTCCTCCATCCCGGCCTTCAACGCTTCCTCTTCTTTCACCCCCTGCTCGGCCGCGTATTTTCGCACATCCTCGGTGATTTTCATCGAGCAGAACTGCGGCCCGCACATTGAGCAGAAGTGGGCACTCTTCGCACCCTCTTGCGGAAGCGTCTCGTCATGAAAGGCCCGCGCGGTCACCGGATCCAATCCCAGGTTGAACTGGTCTCGCCAGCGGAACTCAAACCGCGCCTTGGACAAAGCGTTGTCGCGGTACTGCGCCGCCGGATGACCTTTCGCCAGATCCGCCGCGTGGGCGGCAATCTTGTAGGCGATCACTCCCGCCTTTACATCATCCCGGTTCGGTAGACCGAGGTGCTCCTTGGGCGTGACGTAACAAAGCATGGCGCAGCCATACCAGCCGATCATGGCCGCCCCGATGGCCGAGGTGATGTGATCATACCCCGGCGCAATGTCCGTGGTCAGCGGTCCCAAGGTGTAAAAAGGCGCCTCCTGGCACCACTCGAGTTGCTTCTCCATGTTTTCCTGAATCAGGTGCATCGGCACATGTCCCGGTCCTTCATTCATCACCTGGACCCCGTGTTCCCAAGCCCGTTTCGTCAGGTCGCCCTGCGCCTTCAATTCACCGAACTGCGCCTCATCATTGGCATCGGCCAGCGAACCCGGCCGCAGTCCGTCCCCAATCGAGAAACTGATGTCATAGGCCGCCATGATTTCGCAAATGTCATCCCAATGGGTCCAGAGAAAGTTCTCCTGATGATGGGCCAGACACCACTTGGCCATGATGGATCCGCCCCGGCTCACAATCCCCGTCATCCGCCTGGCCGTTAGCGGAATGAACCGCAACAGGACGCCGGCATGGATCGTGAAATAGTCCACGCCCTGCTCGGCCTGCTCAATCAGGGTGTCGCGGAAAATCTCCCAAGTCAGCTCCTCCGCTTTTCCTCCTACCTTCTCCAACGCCTGGTAGATCGGCACCGTGCCGATCGGCACCGGAGAGTTTCGCAAAATCCATTCCCGCGTCCGGTGGATGTTTTTACCGGTGGAGAGATCCATCACCGTGTCCGCCCCCCATCGGATCGCCCAGCGCAGTTTTTCTACCTCCTCCTCAATCGAAGAGGCCACCGCACTGTTGCCGATGTTGGCGTTGATCTTCACCAAAAAGTTGCGCCCGATCACCATCGGCTCCAGTTCGGGATGGTTGAGGTTGGCCGGAATGATCGCGCGGCCCCGGGCCACCTCGTCCCGCACAAACTCCGGTGTGATCTCCTTGGGAATCGAGGCCCCCCACGGCTGCCCCCGATGCTGGAAGCGCAACTGATCCCGCGGCCCTTGGGCCGTCATCTCCACCGCCTCCCGGACCGACTGCCGCTTCATGTTTTCCCGGATGGCCACAAACTCCATTTCCGGGGTGATCATCCCTTGGCGCGCATAATGCAATTGGGAGACCGACCCTTGCTTGGCCCGCCGCGGCTTCCTCCGTTGCCCGGGGAACTCCTCCTGCCCCGTGCCGCCACCGCCCCGCTGGCCGTTGTCCTCCGCCTTCACCGCCCGCCCTTCATAAGTTTCAGTATCGCCCCGCTCCTCAATCCAGGCCGCCCGGGGCATGGGTAAACCCTGCCGCACGTCGGAGGCGAAATCCGGATCTCCCCACGGCCCGCTGGTATCGTAAACCCGCACCGGGTCGTTGGGCTGAAGTCGCCCATCGGGTTGCCTCGTGGCCTGAAGCTCAATCTCGCGGAACGGCACGCGCAAGTCGGCGCGGGAGCCTTTCACATACACTCGTCTCATTCCCTCGACGGGATCCATCTCCTCGATTTTCGGTGCACCATTTTTTGCAGCCATCTTTGCCTCCTTCCCTCAGCGGCCTCCGGAAAGGGAAAGAAGAGCGATCGGCTTTTTCCCTCCGGCGGCATGATCCGCATCAGGTTCAAGGGTCTCGGAACCACGGTTCCCGACTCTCAGCCCGGCCGTCCGGACTCCCCTATTGGCAAATCCTAAAATTCTCCGGGGCCGGGTCAACTCGATTGCTTACTGTTCTTCCAACACACCCGTGGGCACATACCCCGTCCGCCGATCCATCGTTTCCACCTCGGCAAAATCCCCCACCACTCGGCGCACAAAAACCCGATCCCCGCGCCGCAGCGTGGAGGTCGCCGGCGTCACTTGGTTTGGCCCCGCCTCTTTCAGAGGCACATCGGACCGGATCAACGCCATCGAGGCGTCCCGATTGCTCATCCCCGCACACCCAGCCAACCCAAACATCCCCAGCGCAAAAATTCCAAGAGCCACTCCCCACATCCGACCATAGGAACAGAGTATCTTCACCCCAACCTCCTTACTTTCTTCAACTTAAACTTCAACTTAAACTTAATTGAATCATGTCCGGTCGCCTTCTCCTCGACTCCAAATCCTCCGCGGCTGCCAACATGGCCATCGACGAGTCTCTCCTACGTCATGCCCGAGACCCCATCCTGCGTATGTATGGCTGGGAGGAAGTCTGTGTTTCCATCGGTTATTTCCAAAAAGCCTCCGTCGTGGCCACCGGGACTTCTTTTGTCCGCCGCTATACCGGGGGGGGGCTCGTCGAACATGGCAGGGATCTCACCTACACCCTGGTCCTGCCTGCCGATCACCCTCTGACCGCGGCCGGCACCCTTCCTTCTTATCGCGCCATCCATGAGGGCGTGGCCACCGCACTGCGGGCCGCCGGAATCGATTGCCACTTGGCCACCGCTCAGCCCAAGAAGGATCATGCCTCCTGTTTTCTCAAGCCGGTTCCCGCCGATATCTTGGATTCCCAGGGAGGCAAGTTGGCCGGAGCCGCCCAACGCCGTACCCGGCAGGGTTGCCTTCATCAGGGAAGCATCTTACTCCCCGGCCAAATCCCTGCCCAACTTGCGAAAATTCTTCCCGACCATCTCGCCCGGGTCCTCCAGACCTCCTGGAGCACCACCGCCCAGACCTGTGCGGAAAAGGAGCTCGCCGAAAAACTTTTCCGTGAGCGCTACTCCACCCGCGACTGGAACTCCTCCCGCTAAAAAAGCCCGGCCCTCTGGTTTAAGTCTTCGCAAACCTCAACATCAACATAAACGGCTACCTTTTGATCCAAAACTTAAGCTGCGGGCTGCTTCTTCCCTGCTCCCCAGACCAGCAGCGCGATCACCACCAAAACCAGTCCGATCAGGATCAGACCTCCCCGCTCCACCCAGGCCTCGGCCGCTTTCTGCGCTGCCGGCGTCTGGGCGAACTTTTCTCCTGCCAGCGCGCTCAACCAGATCCACAGCGGGGCGTAGACCATCGCGCCCAGCGCATTCAAACCGAGAAACTTGCGGATCGGCATCCGGTGACGGCCGGCAAAGAAAAACACCCCGAAACGTACAGCCGGGATGAAACGCCCCAGGAACACGGTTTTGGCTCCGTGCCTTTCATAAAGATGCTCAATCCGATGCTGACGCTTGTTGGAAAACACCCAAGAGCCCAACCGCGTGCTCAGAAACCACCTCCCTCCCCGCCTCCCCAGGAAATAGACCCACATGTCCCCGGCGAGGATGCCCGCCAAACAGGCCACCACGGCCAGGGAATACCGGGAATCTCCCCACCCGACGGACAGACCGCTGGCGATGAGCAGGGGCTCTTCCGGAATCGGCACCCCCATGGCGGAAACAAACAGGATTCCGAACATGGCGAAATACCGGTACTCGGAAACGGCTTGAATCAAAAAATCGATATTCATGCACACATATCCCGCAGGGGTTGGTTTGCATTGTCCGCACCCGCTTTTCCATTAAAAACCCTCTCACTCCTCTCATGTATCTGAATATCAGCCTAACTTCCAAAGCCCTTTTTCAGTCCTACTTGGGGGAACCTTTCCGGGTCCGGCGCTGGCTGATTACCGCCTTTTTTCTTTTTCTGCTCACCTGCTTTTGGGCCGTCGTCGCGATCGGTCGGGCCCTGGACCATGTCTTCTTTCCCGGATTCCTGCGTCAGGAGATCCGTCGCCCGGTTTTCATTATCGCCCCGCCCCGCAGCGGCACTTCTTTTTTACAAAAACTTCTCGCCCGCAATCGGGAGGTCTTTGCCCCGGTTCTCATGTACCAAACCATTTTCCCCAGCATCACCCTCCAAAAAATCATCCTCGCCTTGGCTCGGCTTGGCTCAAATCGGGATAGCTTTCTTGGTCTGCTCGTTACCTGGATCGAGCGCCGCTTCTTCGGCGGTTGGGACAACATGCACAAGATGCGCCTCGCCCAGCCCGAGGAGGACGACGGTTTCTTTGTCTACACCTTTGTCACCGAGGCCATTTATCTCCTCTTTCCCTACGTCCGGCTCCTCTGGGGTGCCGGCTTTGCCGATGACTTGCCCGCGCCCCAGCGGAAACGCGTCATGCGCTACTACCGTTCCTGCCTGCAGCGCCATCTTTACCTCCATGGCCGGAACAAGACCCTCCTCTCCAAGGCCACCCAGCTTTCCGGTTGTGTGATTTCCCTCCGGCAGGAATTTCCCGACGCCCGCATCGTGAACATCCTGCGCAACCCGGCTGACTCCATCGCCTCTCACGTCAGCGTCTTTTACCCCGTCTGGAACTGGGTGGAGCCCCAGCTCCCTAAAAAAAGCCAGGCCTCGCTCGAATATGCGGAATTGGCCGCCGCCTGGTTCCGTCATTTGGAGGAGAAAGACGCCCGCGCGGAACGAGACCGCTACCTACGCATCCGTTACCAGGATCTCGTTGCCAAACCCGGTGATACCGTTCGCTCCATCTACCGTCATTTTCGGATTCCGCTCAGCCCCAAAGCCTCCGCCGCCATTACCCGCTCCGCCCGGCAATCCCTCGAATACAAAAGCACCCACCGCTACTCGCTGCGGGAGTTCGGCCTCTCCGCCGACTGGCTCCGCCACCAGCTCGGTCCGATGATGAAGAAGCACGGCTTCACCATCTCCCCCCGCCGCTAACCCTCCCTTGTCTTAATCGGAATCCTCATCGAAGCCGCGCCCCTCGGATCGAAGGCTTGGGCGATCGGCATGCGGCGCCCAACCCCAAACGCCTTCGTCGTAATTTTCAGTCCCGGGGCCGCTTGCCGCCGCTTGTATTCAGATAAATCGATCTTTCGCACCATCTCCTGCGCGATCTTTTTGGAAATCCCTTTTTTAGCCATCGCCTGGATGGATCCATCATTCACCACGTAGCTTTCCAAGATCCGGTCCAGCTCCTCGTAGGGCGGCAGGCTGTCCTGATCGGTTTGATCGGGCCTCAACTCGGCGCTGGGCGCCTTCTCGATCGATGACTTCGGGATAATCTCTCGCGCCCGGTTCACCCACTGGGCCACCCGATACACCATGGTTTTCGGAACATCGGCAATCACCGCCAACGCCCCGCACATGTCCCCGTACAGCGTGCAGTAGCCCACGGCCAACTCGCTCTTGTTGCCGGTGGTCAGTAACAACCGCCCGGTCTCGTTGGAGATGGCCATCAGGATCACCCCGCGGAGGCGCGACTGAAGGTTCTCTTCGGTCAGCCCTCCGCTTTTTCCACCCCGCGCGGGCGCCAGCGAGGCCAGCACCGACTGGAAAGAGTTCTCGATCGGAATTTTTAGGTACCGGACCTTCAGCCGCTTCGCCAACGCCTCGGCATCCTGCACGCTGCCCTCGCTGGAAAAACGACTCGGCATCGCCACTCCCAAAACCTTGTCCGGCCCCATCGCCTCCGCTGCAATCACGGCCGTCAGGGCACTGTCGATCCCCCCGCTCAATCCCAGCACCACTTCGCGGAATCCGCATTTTTGCAGGTAGTCCCTCGTGCCCAGCACCAGCGCACGAAACACCTGCTCCTCCTCCGCAGCCCATTCGGGTTTCGCTTCTTTTCCGTCCAAATCCACCACCCACGACTGTTCCCCAAACGCCGCGCCCTGCGCCAACACCCCTCCCTTCCGGCCTACCGCCAGACTCTGCCCATCAAAAACCAACTCGTCGTTGCCCCCGACGGCATTGACCTGCACCACGGGAATCTTGGATCGCAAGGCCACCTCCCGGAGCAGCCGGTAGCGCGTTCGCTCCTTGCCGATGTTCCAGGGCGAGGCGGAGAGATTGACCAAAAGATCAATTCCCTTTTTCGTAAGCTCCCGCACCGGATCCCGCCGGTAGCGTCGCACCGGCCACACCTCCTCGTCGTTCCAGATGTCTTCACAGATCGTCACCCCGACCCTCATCTCGCCGATCCGGATGGGTTGCGAATCCCCGCCCGGCTCAAAGTAGCGGTCTTCATCAAAAACGTCGTAAGTCGGCAACAAGGCTTTGCGCGCCACCACGCGGACTTTTCTCTGATGCAAAAGAAAAGCGGCGTTATGCAACGGCCGCCCATCCTTGCCCTTGAATTTCTCAACGCCCCCGATCAACAGGGGAACCGGCCCGGTTTTGGCCGCCAACTGCCGCAAGCTCCGGTCGTGGGCTTGCACAAAGTCCTCCCGGTTCAACAAATCCCTCGGTGGATACCCGCAAAGCCCCAGTTCCGGGGCCAAAACCAGCTTGGCCCCGGCCTTCACCACCCGCTCGTAGGCCTGCTGGATTTTTAGGGAGTTGCCGGAAAAGTCCCCCACCGTCAGGTCAAGCTGGAGAATTCCTATTTTCATAAGCTGAAGATCTTGAGTGATTTAAGCATCGAATTCAGGCCGCCACCTTCCGTTGACATATCGATCAGGATTTGTAGCCTTTTCGCTTCTCCTATGCCAGTCCCCATCAGCCAAGCATGGACGGTTGCCTCCTACGTTCTCGGGCAGAAGTTGCGCGGGAACAAACACTATCCGCTCGTCCTCATGCTCGAGCCTCTCTTCCGTTGTAACCTCGCCTGCGCCGGCTGCGGGAAAATCCAGTATCCCGACCACGTTCTCAGCAAGCGCCTCACTCCCGAACAGTGCTGGTCCGCGGCCGAAGAATGCGGCGCCCCCATGGTCTCCATTCCCGGTGGCGAACCCCTCATCCACCCGGAGATGGACAAGATTGTTGAGGGTCTCGTCGCCCGTAAAAAATATGTTTACCTCTGCACCAACGCTCTCCTCCTGAAACGCAAGCTCGACCTTTTTAAACCCACCAAATTCCTCACCTTCAGCGTCCACATGGACGGGCTTGAGCCCGAACACGATGCCGCCGTCTGCCGCGACGGCACCTACAAGATCGCCGTCGAGGCTATCCGCGAGGCCGTGCAGCGGGGTTTCCGGGTCACCACCAACACCACCCTTTTCGAAGGCACCGATCCCTCCCGCGTCCGCCTGTTCTTTGACGAAATGATGAAACTCGGCGTGGAGGGCATGATGCTCTCCCCGGGCTACAGCTACCAAAAGGCCCCGGATCAGGAACACTTCCTCGGTCGCGAGCGCACCAAAAAACTCTTCAGCCAGATCCTCGCCAACCGCAAGCGCTCTTGGAAATTCAACCTCTCCCCCAATTTCCTCGAATTCCTCCAAGGCAATGTCGACTACGAATGCACCCCCTGGGGAAACCCCACGTACAATATCTTCGGCTGGCAAAAGCCCTGCTACCTCCTTCAAGACGGCTACGTCCCCACCTTCAAGCAACTCATGGAGGAGACCGCGTGGGAGCAGTACGGCCACCGTAGCGGCAACGAAAAGTGCCGCGACTGCATGGTTCACTGCGGCTACGAGGCCAGCTCCGTCGACGACACCTTCGGTTCCGTTCCCGGCTTCGCCCGCACCGTCAAGGCCGCCCTGGCCTACGGCACGTAACCTTTTTTTCCTCCCATGCCCCAGGCCGACAAACACGCCTTGCCCACGCACAAGCCGGGCTCCATCGAGGGCAGCACCATGGCGTGTAACGACGCGACCGCCCGCCGAAACGCCCTGCAAAACGCCTTCGATTATCGCGGGGATGTGACGCTCGATCTTCAAGACGGCTCTCATCTCGTGGGCTTTGTGTATCTCTACAACGAGCCCGGCGATCAGGTGCATCTTTTCGTTCCCCAGGGCAAGGACTCGCTTCCCCAAACCCTCCCCGCCAGTCGCATCGCCCGCGTCCGCTTCACCGGAGAGGATACCGCGTTTGGAAAATCCTGGGATGACTGGACGGCCAAGGCGGAGAAAGAACGCCAGAAGGAAGCCGATCGTCTCGCCAAAGAAGCCGTCGCCCGCGGCGAACTCTGATTGGAGCGCCCGTGCGCCGGGCCATTGAATGGACGGAAAAACCGGGCGGCGACGAGCCCCCCGTCCTTTACCGCGTTTCCCTCTTTGCTGGCAAAGTCTCCTGGCAGAGAAAACGCAAGGACGCCGAGGAGTGGGAGACTCCCAAGATCCTTCCCGCATCCGCCTGGAACTCCCTGCTTGAGGAAATGGAGAAGCGCTACCACCGTCGCCGCGCCCGTCACGAAGACGTCCTCCTCGTCCGCTCCGTCGCTTCCCGATCCCCGAAACTCCCCTAAAACCACCTCCCTGGATTTTCCCCCGCTTAATCCCCATCCTTCTCTCTCCTCCTTTTTCTCGTTTGCTACCTCCTATCTCCTGATAACGAACATCCTTGCCTTCAGTCATTTAGAGCGTACTATTGTCAATCTATGCCAGCTCTAGCCGTCATCCGGACAGGTGGAAAACAGTACAAGGTTCGCGAAGGCGATACCCTTGAGGTGGAACGCCTTGCGGGCGAACCTGGCTCCTCCACCGAGATTTCCGACATCCTCCTTCTTGCCCAGGACTCCAAGGTCCAAGTTGGGAAACCTGTGGTCTCTGGGGCCAAGGTCGTGGCCGAGGTTCTGGCCCAAGACCGCGCCCCGAAAGTCATCGCCTACAAATATCGCCGTCGGGAAGGGTATCATCGCAAGGTCGGCCATCGTCAGGCCCGCACCCGCATCAAGATCAAGGCCATTCAGGGTGGCCGCTAACCAGGGAGTTCGTCATGGCACATAAAAAAGGACAGGGATCCACACGCAACGGCCGCGACAGCCACAGCCAACGTCTCGGCGTGAAGCGGTACGGCGGTCAGCTCGTCCCCGCCGGCTCCATTCTCATCCGCCAGCGCGGCACCAAGTTCCACGCCGGTAACAACGTCGGCATGGGCCGCGATCATACGCTTTTCGCCCTTTCCGACGGTCACGTCCGCTTCGACCGCGGCAACCGGCGCATCCACATCGATCCCACGCCCGCGGCGGCTTCCTAACCCGGCCTGCGCGGTTTCCCGCGCCTCCCGTGAGCCGACCTGGCGATCTCCTCCGCATCCGCGGCGCCCGTCAGCACAATCTCTCCCGCCTCGATCTCGACATCCCCAAACACCGCCTCGTCGTCCTCACCGGTCCCTCCGGGTCCGGAAAATCCTCCCTCGCGTTTGACACCATCTACGCCGAGGGCCAGCGCCGCTACCTCGAGAGCCTCTCCGCCCACGCCCGGCTCCATCTTGAACGCCTCCCGGCTCCCGCTGTTGATTCCATCGAGGGCCTCTCTCCCACTTTGGCCGTCGAACAACGCCACTCCGGCGGCTCCGGCCGCTCCACCCTCGCCACCGCCACCGAAATTCACGACCACCTCCGCGTCCTCTACGCCACCCACGGCACACCGCACGATCCCAAAAGCGGCCGACCACTGCTCGCCTCCTCACCCCAACAAATCGTCGATCGCCTCCTCCGGGAAAAACCCGGCACGTTTGCTGTCCTGCTCGCCCCGCTCCCTTCCGCGGATCCCGCTCGACTAAAAAAAGAGGGCTTTCTCCGTGCCCGCCGCCAAGGCCAGTGGATCGATCTCGCTGCTTCCACCGAGGAGGAGGCCTTGGAACTGGTCATCGACCGTCTCCAAATCCAGGAAACAGGCCGCGCCCGCCTCGCCGACTCTGTGGAACTGGCCCTCCGCCTCGGCCAAGGCCGCCTCACCGTCGCCTTTACTTCAGCCGACTTCTCCCAATCTTCCGGCCAGCCGGATCTTTCCCTGTCCTCCGAACCCGAGGACCCCCAGACCGGCTATCGCGCCCCTCGCCTCACTCCGCGCCACTTCTCCTTCAACAGCCCGGAAGGCGCCTGCCCGGAGTGCTCCGGCCTCGGCGTCCGCCTCGCTCCGGATTCGGCCAAAATCGTCCCCAACCCTTCCCTCTCCTTGGACAAAGGTGCCATCGCCCCGTGGAACCGCGCCCATCCCCGCATCCGCTCCTACTACCGGAACCTCGGCCGTGACCTCGCCCGCCACCTCGGTGTGGAGGCCACCACCCCTTGGTCCGGCTGGCCCGCGTCCGCCCGGGAATTTCTCCTGCGCGGCTCCAACGGAAAATCCGTCACTTTGCAAACCGCGCAACCCGGCCGCTTGATTCGGGAAAAAAAACCTTTTGAGGGCATTCTCCCTGAATTGGATCGCCGCATGACGGAGGCTACCAGTGATGCAGCCCGCCAACGCATCCGCCGTTTTTTCAGCCCCGGCATCTGCCCCAGTTGCCGGGGTCGCCGTCTTCACCCAGACGCCCTGCTGGTGACTTTGGGCGGCCCGCCTGGTCGCGGTCACGACATCGCCTCTCTCTGCCAGCTATCCATCTCCGCCGCCCGTAAATTTCTCGAGGAACTTTCCGTTCCCGCCGGGCCCTCGGCCCACGCCTTCGATCCCCTGCGCCGTGCGGTCATGCACCGCCTCACCTTTCTGGAAAAACTGGGGCTCGGCTACCTCACCCTGGATCGCCCCATGGATACCCTGTCGGGCGGCGAAGCCCGCCGCGCCCGCCTCGCCACCCAGCTCGGCGGCGGCCTCACCGGGGTTCTCTATGTCTTGGATGAGCCCAGCATCGGCCTTCACCCCTCCGACCACTCCCGCCTGCTCGACCTCCTCGCCGCCCTCCGTGATCTCGGTAATTCCCTCCTGGTAGTTGAACACGACGAGGAAACCCTCCGCCGCGCTGATCACCTCATTGAACTGGGCCCCGGGGCAGGCACCGAAGGCGGAAGGCTGGTGGCTCAAGGCAGCCCGAAGGAAATCGCCTCGACCCCAGCGTCCCTCACGGGCGCTTTTCTTTCCGGCCAGAGGCGGATTTCGTTCCCCGCCCGTCACCCTGCCTCCATTGGCAGGCTGATCCTCCGCGGCGCCTCTGCCCACAACCTTAAGCAGGTGGACCTAGAAATCCCTCTCGGCTCTTTTACCTGCGTCACCGGCGTCAGTGGTTCCGGCAAAAGCACCTTGGTGTTCGACACGCTTGCCCCGGCCCTCCAGCGCCAACTGGGTGGCTCCGCATCCGCACCGGAGCCCGGGTCCTTTCGGTCTTTGTCTGGTGCCGAATCCCTCCACCGCGCTCTCGTCATTGATCAAACCCCCTTGGCTCGTCTTTCCCGCTCCAATCCTCTCACCATCCTCGGCGTCTTTGACGAGCTTCGAAAACTTTTTGCCGCCCTCCCGGCTTCCCGCGCCCGCGGCTTCGGCCCCTCCCGGTTCAGCTTTAACGTCCGGGGCGGTCGTTGTGAAACCTGTGGCGGCCACGGGGAGGTCACCGTCCAACTCCAACTCCTTCCCGAAGCCGTCGCTCCCTGCCCCACCTGTGGCGGCCGCCGCTACAACCGGGAAACTCTGGCGGTGACCTACCGCGGCCATTCCATTGCCGATGTGCTCGAGCTTTCCGTGGACCGCGCCCTCCAGCTGTTTCGGTCAATTCCGGCTCTGGCTTCGGCACTCGAAGCCCTGCAAAAGGTCGGCCTCGGGTACCTGCCCGTTGGCCAGCCGGCTGATCGCCTCTCGGGAGGAGAAGCCCAGCGCGTCCGGCTCGCCACCGCCTTGGCTTCGCGGACTCGCGGGCCTTCCCTCTACCTTCTCGACGAGCCCACCACCGGCCTCCACCTCGCCGAAGTGGAACGCCTGCTTTCGGTTTTCTTCGCCTTGTGCGATTCCGGACATACCCTCGTTATCGTGGAACACCATCCCGATGTCATCCGCCACGCTGACCATGTCATTGACCTCGGTCCTGGCGGCGGGGAAAGCGGCGGCCGCATCGTTGCCCAAGGCCCGCCCGCCGCCATCGCCCGGGCTACTGCCAGTGCCACCGGTAAAGTCCTGCGAGACCTGATTAAATGAAGCCACGCCGTCTCAGCCTTGTCCTCCTCGCCATCCACGGCCTGGGGCCCCTTTGCCCGCAGGGCCTCCAGAGCACCGAGCTGCCCAAAGACCTCCGCGTGGCGGAGGAGATGATCCGGGACGGATTGCCCCGCGACGCCGTTAAACGCCTCCGCGCCTGGCTTCAAAAAAATAGCCCACCGCCCCAACCGGAAGCCCAGGTGCTTCTTGCCGAGGCCCTGCTCAAGGACCAACGTGCCCTTGAGGCTATCGCCGCCCTCCCGCAACCACCCCCGCCGGCGATGGCCTCGCGGGTTTTGCTCGTTCACGCCTCCGCCCTGAATGAAGCCGGCCGCTGGAAAGAAGCCCTCGTGGAATGGCAAAAGCTCGACCTGACTTCCTTGCCGGTCAGCCAGGCCCAGCAAGCCCGTCTGGATCGAGCCACCGCCTTGCTGAATGCAAACGAGCGGGAGGCCGGGAAAAAGGATTTGCAGGAGCTGATGGTAAAAGAAGATCCGGTGGCGGACGCCGCCCGGTTGCTTCTCGTGAAAACCCTCCTCGCCGAAGGAAAACAGGAGGAAGCAGAACAGGGACTGGCCTCCATGAAGGAGACCGCTTCTCCGTCCGCTCGGGCCGAAGCTCGCTACTGGCGGGCCGAAATCAGTGCGGCCCGCGGCAAAAGCGAGGAAGCACGGGAACTTTTTCAGCAACTGGTGGAGGATGCCGAGGGCGCGGGACAGGACCTGTTGGCCCGCGCCTGGATCGCCATCGCCCGGATCGACCGTGCCCGCGGCAAGCCCGCCGACGCCACCACTGCTTTGGAAAAAGCCCTGGAACGGGACGGGGACCCTGCAACCTACCTTGCGGCCGCCCGCGAATACCTCGCCGCCGCCCAGGCCAGTCAGTCCTTGCCCACGGCTGCCCTTCGCCTGCGTGATTCCGTCCGGGAACGCGAAAACGACGACGGCAAACGGGGTCGCTTTGCTCCCGCCCTGCTTCTGCTTGGCTCCGCCACCTTGGAGGCCGGTAACGCGGAGGCCGCGGCCGCCGATCTCGACAATCTCATCCAGAATTATCCCGATTCTCCGGCCGTCTCCCCGGCCCAGGTCATCCTGGCCGAGTCCCTCGTCCAACAGGGCCAGGCAGGCGCCGCGCGCGAATTGCTGCGCACCCTCCTCAAAAAACCGGATTTGGCCGCCCCGATCGCCTACCAGGCCCACTTCGCCTTGGGAGATCTTTGGCTGAAGGAGGGGAAGGCTGCCGAGTCCGCCGCCGCTTACGAGGCCGCGATTCGGAACGCCCCCGGGCCGGAAGACGCCCAGCAGGCCCTCTACAATGCGGCCTTGGCCACCGCCCGCGTCCCTGACCCCGTCGGCTTTGCCCGGCTGGAGAAAGATTTTTCCAAAAAGTTTCCGGACAGTGATCGCCGCGCCGCCCTCGCTCTGGAACGCGGCCGGATGCTCGAGTCGAAAGGTGACTCCGCCGCGAGTCGCACTGCCCTTGAAGAGGTTGCCCAGCTGCCCGGCTCAAGTGCCTTTCAGGCCGAGGCCGTTCTGCGCAGGGCCAACTCCCTCCTCCGGGCCGGCAACCTTGCGGAAGCCTCTTTGGCCTTTGCGGATTTCGAAAAGTCTTTTCCCGATTCGCCCTTGCTGCCTCAGGCTCTGGCCTCCGGCATTGAAGCCCGTCTCCGTGCCAAGGAACTGACCGGAACCCAGGCCCGAGCCGAGTTCGCAAAACTTCTCAGCCGCTTTCCCAAAAGCACACTGGCCCCGGCACTTTCCTTTCAGATCGCCCAGACCCATTACCAGGAAAAGACCCATGGGGAAGCCCTGACCGCCTTCCGGGAAATGGCCAAAAAATTCCCCAACGATCCGCTGGCGGACCATGCCCTTTACTACGCCGGCCTCAGTGCCCTGGCTTTGGGAAACCCGGAGGAGGCGATTAACATTTTTCGCTCCCTGCCTGACAATTCCCCCCTCCGTCCCGACGCGCGCTTGGCCGAGATTGATGCCTGCCGGGTTTCCGGCGATTACTCCGACGGCTTGCAAATTGCCAACTCTCTTCTCGCCAACCGCACTCCGGAGCAGAGGGCATGGGTGGAAGTCAGCCAACGCCGCCTAGCCTGCGAATTTGCCTTGGGCGGCAACGATAAGGCCAACCTGGAGCGGGCGGTCACCACCGCTGAGGGAATCCTCAAAAGTTCGGCAGCCGATGCCTCCGACAAAAACGAGGCCGGCTTCATCAAAGGCCGGTCCCTCGAACAGCTCGGCCGGGAAGAGGAAGCCCTGCAGGCTTACCTGGATGTCCTCTACGGCCGTTTGGGCAGTTCCGCTTCCGGCCCGGCACAACCCGAATACCTCTGGTTCGCCCGCTCCGGCGCCGAAGCGGCCCGTATTCAGGAAAAACGCAACGATTTTAAGGGAGCGCTCGCGATCTACCGCATCCTGGAAAACACCGGCGGCCCCAATCAGGCTGCTTTTGCCAAAAAGATCGATGACCTTCGCAACCGCCACTTCCTCTGGTCCGACTAGTAGGTTTTCCATCCGCTTCCGCACCCTGCCAGCCCCGACCGCCTTTGGCCTCGATTGACATCTCCCTTCTGGTAAATAACTTGTGGCTTCGGTTCAGATGTATTTTCCACATGTAAATTCATGAAGCCCAAGTCTTCTTCCAAATCAGGCTCCGCGCCCGCGGGGGAACCTCAAATTGTCCTGCCAGATGGACAACCCGCCCCATCCACCCCTGCCCCCGCCGCCAAGGCCGACCCGGCGGCAGAAATCGCGTCTCTCAAAGACCAGCTTCTCCGCGTCCGGGCCGACTTTGAAAACTCCCGCAAGCGCCTCACCCGCGAGAAAGAGGAATCCCTCAAATACGCCAACCAATCCATCCTCTCCGACTTTCTTCCCCTGCTCGACCACCTTGAGCTTGGCCTACAGGCCGCCGCCTCCGCTCAGGACGTCGCTTCCGTGGTTTCAGGGCTGAAACTTATCCAAAGCCAGTTCGAACGCTTCCTCACCGATCACGGGGTCACCCCAATCGAGGCGCTCGGCAAGCCCTTCGACCCCCATCTGCACGAGGCCCTCGGCCAAGAGCCCGCACCAGGGAACCCGGAAGGCACCGTGCTTCATCAACGTCGCCGCGGCTTCAAGCTGGGCGACCGCCTTCTCCGTCCGGCCAGCGTTGTCACCGTCGCCCCCAACCAAACGGCTGCCTGATCCGTGGCCGCCAAAAAGGACTACTACGAGGTTCTTGGGGTCGGCCGTAGCGTCACCCAGGAGGAAATCAAAAAGGCCTATCGGAAACTCGCCCTGCAGCACCACCCCGATAAACACAAGGGCGACAAAAAGGCGGAGGAGAAATTCAAGGAGATCGGCGAGGCCTACGAGGTCCTTTCGGATCCGCAGAAACGCGATGCCTATGACCGCTTCGGTCACCAAGCCTTTGCTCCGGGCGGGGGTATGCCGGGCGGAGGTTTCCACGACCCCTTCGAACTCTTCCGCGACGTCTTCGGATCCAGCGGCCTGGGCGGCACGATCTTTGGGGATATTTTCGAGGAGGCCATGGGCGGAGGCGGCGGGCGTGGACGTCGCCGCGGCTCCCGTTCCAATCAGGGCGCCGATCTCCGCTACGATTTGGAGATCGATTTTCTCGAGGCCGTCCAAGGCTGCGAAAAAGAAATCACCATCCGCCGCCCGGCCCCCTGCTCTCACTGTGGCGGCACCGGAGCTGCCTCCGGCTCCAAGGTGGTCACCTGCACCACGTGCCGGGGCCAAGGCCAGGTGGCCGTTAATCGCGGCTTCTTTTCCATCGCCCAGCCCTGCCCCAAATGCGGCGGCACTGGCCAGACCATCCAGCACCCTTGCAAACACTGCCACGGCGAGGGTCGTGCGGAGGAAAACGCCCGCATCAAGCTGAAGATCCCCGCGGGGGTCGATACCGGGGCGCGGCTCCGCTCCTCGGGTCAGGGGGAAGCCGGCAGCCGCGGCGGGACTGCCGGAGATCTCTACGTGGTCCTCGCCGTCCGCTCTCATCCGGTCTTCGAGCGGCAGGACGACGACCTCTTTTGTGAAGTCCCCGTCTCCTTCGCCCAGCTCACCCTTGGCGCCGAAATCAGCGTCCCCAGCCTGGATGGGGAATTGAACCTGAAAATCCCTGCCGGAACCCCCTCCGACAAGGTGTTTCGTCTCCGCAGTCAGGGCGTACCCTCCCTTTCCGGAAGGGCCCGCGGCGACCTCCACGTGCGCGTTCGGGTGGAGGTTCCCAAACACCTCACCGCCACCCAACGCCAAGCCCTTGAGCAGTTCGCCAAGCTCTGCGACGAATCCACCCACCCGGAAGGCCAATCCTTTCTCGAAAAAGCCCGCAATCTTTTTAAGGGCTGACCCGTGCCCGGCCACCGCTTTTACCAACCCGACCTCGCTTCCGGCGTCCTCCCCACCGAGGAGTCCCACCACGCCGTCCACGTGCTCCGCCTCCGCGAGGGCGACTCCGCCGCCGTCTTTGACGGCCGCGGCACCGAAGTCCGCGTCCGCTTGAAATCCCTCGATCCTGACCGTGTCTC
>VHDM01000008.1 GCA_016876055.1 Verrucomicrobiota bacterium | reverse complement strand
GCCCAAATCTCCGCCCCACCATCTTGCAGATCATCCCGGGCCACCGAGGTGATCACCGCGTGTTTCAGGCCCATGATCCGCACGGCGTCCGCCACCCGGGCCGGCTCCCCCCAATCCACTTCACCCGGCTTGCCTGTGGCAATGGCGCAGAACCGGCAGGAACGGGTGCAAGTATCCCCCAGAATCATGATCGTGGCCGTCCCCCGGCTCCAGCATTCCCCCAGATTCGGACAGTGGGCGCTTTCGCAGACCGTGTGCAGGCGGTTTTCCTGAACCAGGTTGCGCACCTTGAGGTACTCCGGCCCGCCCGGAATCTTTGCCCGCAGCCACGCTGGCTTCCGTATCATTCATGCAGGGTAGCGACATTTTGATTCAAGGCCAAGCGAGGGTCCTGTGCTAGAAAAGGACGATGTCTTCGGGGAAACCCCTACTCCTTGCCCCCGCGGGCGACTGGGATTGCCTCCGGGCGGCCGTGACCGCAGGAGCGGACGCCGTTTATTTCGGGCTCCCCGCCTTCAATGCCCGGCTTCGTGCCGAAAACTTTACCGAGCAGGATCTCCCCAAGGTCATGGACTACCTTCACGCCCGGGGCCGCCGCGGCTACCTCACCATGAATGTTCTGATCTTCCCTTCGGAGTTGCCCGAGGCCGAACGACTCTTCCACCTCGCCTCCACCGCCCGGGTGGATGCCCTGATTATCCAAGATCTCGGACTGGTTCACCTGGCCAAAGCCGTCTGCCCGGAAATCGAACTGCACGCCTCTACCCAGATGACCCTGACCTCGCCGGAAGGCGTTGCCTTCGCACGGCGGCAAGGCCTTCACCTGGCCGTCCTTGCCCGGGAACTCTCCCTCCGCGAATTGGCCAAGTTCCCCGCCGCCACCGACCCCGCCGGCCTTCCCTTGGAGGTCTTTGTCCACGGCGCCCTCTGCGTGGCCTACTCCGGTCAGTGCCTCACCAGCGAGGTCCTCGGTCGCCGCAGCGCCAATCGGGGTGAGTGCGCTCAAGCCTGTCGGCTCCCCTACTCGCTCGAAGTCGACGGCCTGACCCGCGACCTCGGCGATCGCTCCTATCTCCTCTCCCCCCAGGATCTGGCCGCCGTCGATGAGATCCCTGAACTCATCCGGCTCGGCCTCCGCTCTTTCAAAATCGAAGGCCGACTGAAGTCGCCCGACTACATCACTGCCGTGACTTCTGTTTATCGCCAGGCCCTCGACCGCGCTTTGGCCAATCAACCCGCGCCCGCTTCTGCGGAAGATAAGTACCGGCTCGAGATGACCTTTAGCCGGGGCCTCTTCTCCGGCTGGTTCCATGGAGTGGATCACCAGCAACTGGTTCACGCCCGGTTTGGCAAGAAGCGAGGCCCCCTCGCCGGCCGGATCGCCCGCACGGGGCCCGACTGGGTGGAATTGGAAACCCCGCTGGTTGCCCTTCGCCCCGGCGACGGGGTGGTGATCGACCGGGGAACCGACACCGAAAACGAGCCCGGCGGATTTCTTTTCGGGGTAGACAAAAACCGGCTCCTTTTTCGCCGGGGCTCCATGCCCGCCGATACGGCCCAACCCGGCGATCGGGTCTGGAAAACCCGCGATCCCCAGTTGGAGCGGCAGCTGAAATCTGAACGAGCCAAGGAAACACCCGCCACCACCAAGGCCCTCAATCTTGGTGTGTCTGGACGGGTCGGCCAACCACTCCTCATCCAGGCCAAGACCGGATCTCAGCAGGAAGAAATCCGCTCATCGATCCCGCTCGCGCCGGCCAAGAACCGACCCCTGACGGAGGAATCCTTGCGGCAACAGTTGGGCCGCTTGGGCGGCACCCCCTTCCATCTCGGCGAATTGACCCTAGCTCTACCCGATCCCGTCATCCTGCCCGTCTCGGAACTCAATCGTCTCCGTCGCGACCTTGTCTTGCGACTCTCGACCACACCGCAATCGTCCCGCCTTCCCATGAACGTAGGACGATCCTCTGGGCCTGTCCTACCCACGCTACTTGCCCCAATTACCGCCAAGCGGACAGCTCTGGCTGGGAAATGGAAACTATCCGTTCTTTGCCGTGACCCCGCCCAAGCCGAGGCACTCCTCAAGGAGTCTCCCGACCTCCTGGTCCTCGACTTCGAGGATCTCCGTCGTTTTGGCCCCACCGTTGAGGCCATCCGTCAAAAGTCCAAAGTTCCCGTCTACCTTGCTACCCCGAGAATTCAAAAAGCCGGTGAAACCGGCTTTTTCCGCCTGATCGAAAATGCCAAGCCTGATGGCGTCCTCATCCGCAACCTAGGGGGCCTAGATCATTTTCGCGCCCTCCGGTTGCCCATGATGGGCGACTTCTCCCTCAACGTCGCCAACCCACTCTCTGCCAACCTGTTTATTTCCGAAGGGCTCCACACCCTCACCCCCAGCTACGACCTCGATATCAGCCAGATTCTCGAACTCCTCCGCTCTGCCCCGTCGGAGTGGTTTGAACTCACCCTCCACCAGCACATCCCGATGTTTCATATGGAGCACTGCGTCTTCGCCGCCTTCCTTTCCCAAGGAAAAGACCACCTCACTTGCGGCCGCCCCTGCGATCACCACCGGATCACCGTTCGTGACCGCGTTGGCGAGGCCCATCCCATCAGGGCCGACGTCGGTTGCCGTAACACCGTCTTCAATGCCCGCCCGCAGTCCGGAGTCTCCCATCTCCCTGATCTTCTTGCGGCCGGACTTCGGAAATTCCGGATCGAACTTTTAGATGAATCCCCCGACGAGGCCGTCCGCCTCCTGCGGGCATATCGGGAGACCCTCAGCGGCCGCCAGGATCCAGACGGCCTGGCCAGATCCCTCGGCGCCCGCGATCAACTCGGCGTCCTGTCCTCCTCGTCCGCCACGGAATCGTAAACGACCGCCGTGCCGTTTCGGCCGGCAGCACCTGCCTCTACTGCCCCTGCCCTCGGCTAAAGCCCGGCTTACCGTCAAAATTATAAAGGTTCTCCACCTTCACCCACTCCACACCGGCTTTCTGGATTCGGTTCAACAGTTTTTCCAACGCTTCATGACTGATGGCCCCTGGCTTGTCTTCCGGCAACTGGAACCGACAGCGGGTCTCGTCGACGGTGAATGTTTCCGCCATCCCACCGGGCCATACTTTCATCCCACGGTTGGAAAGCATTTCCAACTTCATCCCGTCGGCCGCCAGCGGCTGCAGCTTGGCCGCCAACTGATCCATCGTGCCCGCCGGCCAAAAAACAAAAATATCCGCCCCCACCAGCTCCCGCTTGGCGGTGTCCCGCTGGTAGGGAGGACGTGAGGTCAACGGCCGGGTCGGCGCCTTGGAATAGTCCACCGACTTCAGCTTCGCTGGCTTTTGTCCGATCCGTGCCACCACCGCCTGCCCGAACTCCTTGGTGCCCACCTTCTGCTTGGAAACACCCTCGCGGAAGATGTCGTAGGTATGCACCCCGTCTTCAAGGGTCTTGAGCCACGCGTTGTGCACTTTTTCAGCCACATCCGCCTGGCCGATGTGCACCAACATCTGCACGGCCCCGAGGAATAGCCCGGAGGGATTGGCTAGATTCTGCCCGGCCCGGCGGGGTGCCGATCCGTGGATCGCCTCAAACATGGCGCAACCGTCCCCGATGTTGGCCGAGCCGGCCAAGCCGACCGACCCCGCGATCTGCGCCGCCACATCGGAAAGAATATCCCCGTAGAGGTTGGGCATCACGATGACATCAAACACCTCGGGCGTGTCAGCCAACTTCGCCGCCCCGATATCCACGATCCAATGCTCTTTTTCGATGTCGGCATACTCCGCCCCAATCTCATCGAAAACCTTATGAAAAAGACCGTCGGTCATTTTCATGATATTGTCCTTCGTGAAGCAGGTCACTTTTTTGCGGCCGTAGGCCCGGGCGTACTCGAAGGCGTAGCGTACAATTTTCTCGCAGCCCGGCCGCGAGATCAGCTTGAGGCACTGGGTGACGTCGTAGGTGCGGCGATGTTCGATTCCGGAATAGGTGTCCTCCTCATTCTCCCGGACAATCACCACATCCATCTTGGGATGCTTGGTTCGAATGTAAGGGTCATAGCTCAGACAGGGCCGGATGTTGGCGTAGAGACCAAACGCCTTGCGGGTGGTGACATTGAGAGATTTAAACCCTCCGCCTTGCGGCGTGGTGATGGGGGCCTTGAGAAATACTTTGGTCCGCCGCAGGGACTCCCAGGCAGAGGGTTCGATCCCTGCCGAATTGCCACGCAGATAAACTTTTTCACCGATTTCAATCTCCTCGATATCTAACCGGGCCCCGCCCCCCTTCAGAATCGCCAGCGTGGCTTCCATGATTTCCGGACCGATACCGTCGCCGCGGGCGACCGTGATGGGGGTGTTTTTTGGCATGAGTCGGAAATCCTTGCCCCTCAGCACTCTGGGGTCAATGGGGAAAACCCGTTTTCCAACTTCACTTGAGCCTTCGCAATGCAAATTCTACCTTATACGGATGAATCGCCGCCTAGCCTTAGCTCTCCTGATTGTCCTTTGCCCCGAGCTGTCTTGGGCCTACGACATCGTCCTGATTTCGGGTGGCCCTGCGCTCCGTTCCCACGAGCGCTTCAAGGTCAACACCCATGATCGCTACTGGGGAAATTTTGTGGATTCGACCTTGGCGCGCGTGAAGGAACTCCGCAAAGAGTTCGGACCAGACGACAAAATCACTTGGCTGGTCTTCCGCCCCGGCTACATCCGGCGGGGCCTGGAGGAAAAACAGGACTACCTGAAAATCCTTGAGGAGCGCGGCCACCTCCACGGCCTGACCCCCATCTATTTCGACGACAAGGACCAACTCTTCACCCTCCTCCAGCGGAACGGTTCCCCGGAAAAGCCCCTCATCGCCCGGCTCGAGTACTACGGCCACTCCAACAAGAAGTGCTGGATGTTCGACTACAGCAACCGCGTGGACGGCGGCGCCATCGAGACCCAGGTGGTGCATGTGGATGATCTCGAAAATATTTCCGGCTCGAGCTTCACTCCCGACGCAAAGTGCGTCAGCTACGGCTGCCACTCTGGCGAGGAGTTTTCCCAGCGCTGGCGGATGATCGTGGGGCGTCCCATGGTCGGGGCCGTCGGCAAGACCGATTACAGCGCCGGGGGCCTGCCGAAACTTTCGGAAGGCAAGGGCGGTTCATGGGCCTACTGATCGGCTTGGCTTTGATCCTGGTGGCGGCGGACCTCGCTCATCCCCGCCCTCTGCCCACCCTGTCCGCTGGGAATCCGGGCTCCCTTCCGGAACCCTCCACCAACCCTACCGCGTCCACGGTGGTTCCAACCGCCGCAACACCCGAGCCCGAGGAAGACGAGACCGTCCGAAAACCCATCGTGGAAAAAGTCCGCCGCGCCGCCCTGCCCGCCGCCCACACGCCGGCCCGGCACGGCGACACTTCAGGGTCGTACCTGATTGGACAGCGCACCTTGGTGGAGGATTACTGCGGATGGGGTTGGGTGAGAAAAGAGGGTGAAGGCTGGAACAAGGGGCGCTGGATCGCCATCGAGTACGATCCAGAAGTCTGTCCCGTTCCCCATGCGTTTCTTCCCAGGCCACAGGACGACAAGGATTACCTTTATCAGCTTTATGGGGACTTCGCCCCCTATCGTGCCTATGAACCCCAGGCGGATGTCTGGGTGGAGATTTTTCTGATTCGCGGCTTCCTCAGCCTGGGGCCGGCCAAAGACACCGTCCGCCGGGATCCTCCCCACCACGGCAGCGCCAAACCCAACCGTTTTGCTGAGCGAGGAGCCAACCTCCGCTAATCTTGACCCCACCGGTGCCTTTCGGCATGGTTATCCGATGCGCGAACAGATCATCTTCGAATGCACGGAAGCCAAGGCCGAAGGCAAGCCCGCGTCCCGTTACTTCGGCACCAAGAACAAAAAACTCCAAAAGGAGCGAATTGAGCTGAAAAAGTTTAATCCCTTTCTGCGCCGCTACACCGTCCACCGCGAACGGAAGTAGCTCCCTCCTTCGCCCGGCCTGCCCTGGCTGCCCCCTCCGCAAATCCTATTTTGCCGCTCCGCTGTCACCGGAAACCGGCACTAACACCGCATCCTCCATTCCGTGGATTAGCTTCTTGTCCACCGGACACAGGGTGGCCAAGGCTCCCTTGAGTTCCACCTTCTCTCCCGTCACCAGGTAGTATGGGCATAACCGCAGGCGCCACCGACCCTCTTCATTTTCACCGGTCCGCTCATTCCACACCGCATGAGCCACCGTGCCCAACCGGGCGAAGCGCTGCAGAAGGTGGGGCTGCGTGGGCCACTCCCCCAAAGCCTGCCGCAAGGCCGGCACCCATTGCTCTTTGGGTTGATCGGTGCCCACGGTCACTCCGCGCGAGCCCCACGCCCGCGGCGAAAACCCGCTCACCTTGATCACCAGATCCCGCGCCCGTTGGCTGAAATTTTCCAGGTCCTGCCAGCGGTGAATCTCCAACTCCGGCAGAACTCCCTCCGGCGGCAAATCCACGGGCCGCAGCGGCCAGGCCCGCGGCACCAACGCACGTAAATCCCGGAAATATCCCTCCCCCAACTCCTTTCTCCACCAGTCCTCCAGCGGCTTCATCCAAAACAGCGCCCACCAAAGCTTCTCCTCCAAAAATGCCTTGGGCGGGGCCTCCATGGAAATATCCGGACCCCAGCTGGAACGGATTCCTTCCAACCCCATCCAGTCAAACATTTCAAAAAAGCGGTAAACGACCCGATCGCCGCACCGATAACCCTCCGCGGGTTTGACCCGCTCCTTCCCCACCAACCACTGCCATTCCGGCCGATAGTCCTCTGCCTCCCTGGCAATCACCACCTCGCCTGCCGGTCCCAACACCTTGGCCGCCAATTCCCTGAGCCCATTGCCTCCTCCGAGCACCCGGTGGCCCAGCTTGCCGTAATTTTCCTGCATCCATCCCGTCAGGCCCACGCCTCCGGGCACCGCATCAATTTCCGTCAACGCCCAGCCCTCCTCCGTCCGCAACAGGTCCGGTCGCAGTACCCGGGGAAGCGCGCTCCTCAGATGCTCCTCCCGGCCAAGCCGAACCACTTCCCGCGGCTTCCCCTGATCCAGCCAATCCGCCACCAAGGCCGGCGCCTCGCCAGCCGCACTGGCTTGATAGAGCCGGTTGGCCGCTCGCAAAAACGCGGCTAATTTTTTGCCCAACGCTTCAAGAAACTTAACCTCCGCAAAGTCCAAGCGCAGCGGGGTGTCCGACCACCGCCAGCTTTTCCCTCGAAAGAGGCCCTCTGCGGGCAACGCCGCCTGCAGTTCCGCCACCGCCCCCCGGAGCATCGTGCTCACATCCGCCTCCTCACCAGTCGGTCAGCCAAGCGCACTGCCGCCATCATGCTGCCGGGTCGGGCCTTCCCTTTGCCGGCAATCGCAAAAGCCGTCCCGTGGTCTGGAGAACACCGCACCACGGGCAGGCCCATCGTCACATTCACCGTTCGGTCAAAATCCAGTAGCTTGGCGGGAATCAGCCCCTGGTCATGGTAGAGAGCCACCACCCCGTCAAATTCCCCGGCGGCGGCCCGCCGGAACACCGTGTCGGCGGGTTCGGGACCGGCCACCACCAGGCTCCGGCGGCTCCGCAAACGCCGAATCGCGGGAGCCACCACCGTTGACTCCTCTTTTCCGAACCGGCCGCCTTCCCCCCCATGCGGATTGAGACCGCAAACCGCGATCCTCGGTTTCCGGATCCCCAAGGCCTGCAACAACGCCGCCAGGTGCAGGCCCGACCGGACAATCGCCGCGGTTTTCAGCCCGGCCAACGCCCGTTTCAGGGAAAGATGGGTGGAGGCCAGCGCCACCCGCAGTCGCGGCCCGACCATACACATCGTCACCCCATCACGGGTTTTCCCAAAACGGCGCGCATAGAACTCCGTCTGACCCGGAAAAGGAAATCCGGCTTTCGCTAGCCATTCCTTGGAAACCGGTCCATTCACCACCGCTTGAATTTCACCGGATTGCAAGAGACGGACACTTTCCTCTAGCGCGTGCCGCGCCTGCCTGGCTCCCGCCACGGTCGGGACGCCGGGCCGTGCCCGCCGCTTGGTCCCAAGCACTTTCAGCGGGATCGTCCGCCCCATCCGCCGCACCACCCTTGCGGCTAGTTCCGGACCAATCCCGGCAGGATCCCCGAGGGTGAGACCAACCACCGGGCGACGACTCACAAAAATCTTTCGATATAGGCACCCCGCCGCAATCGATCGATCCACTCCTGCTGGACTTTTTCGTTTTCCTTGGCCACCAGGGTGCTTTCGATGGCGTCCCGAATGCTGGCCAGCGGGGTTACCGTGGCCTTTTTCACCTCCTCGACATGGAGGATGTAACAGGCGGTCTGTCCGTCGGCCGTGGGCAAGGTGATAATCCCACTGGACTGACCGGGCCTCAACTTGAAGGCCACTTCAGCCAATTCCGTCCGCAAGGCCTCGCGTTCCGCCCAACCATTATTGTCCTGAAACAGGCCGCCCCCCGTTTTGTTGTAATCCGAATACCGTTGGGCCAGAGACGAAAAATCCACCCCTTGTTCCACAGCCCCCAGCGCCTCCCGAGCGGTGGCCTCGGCGTTGGGACTGCTCCCGGGTGCGACATAAATCATCCGCAATTTGACGCGGTCGGGTTGCAGAAAGTCGCGCACGTGCTCCTGATAATAGGCCTCGATCATGTGCGGGGAGATGGTGATGAATCGTTTGGCATTAATCAGCCGCATTTGCTGGACGATAAAAGTATCCCGCACGGTTTTGCGCCACTCCGCGTAGGTAACTCCCCGTTCTTCCAGGGTTTTAACCAACGCCTGCCGATCCCCGCCAAATTGGTCGCGAATGCGCTGTCGCTCCTCCCGGTCAAAGAAGTAGTCGGGAAAGCTGTAGCCCTTGGTTTTGTACTCCTGCAGGATCAACTGAGTCTCGATCAGGGAATCGAGGACCGTTTTGCGCCTTTGCCGGATTCTTTGTTTGCGCTCTTCGTCGGTGATCCGGCCTGCCTGCATCTGCGCTTTCAGGTCGTCCTCCTCCATGGAAGTCTGTCGCAGGACCTCAATCAGGGTGATCGCCTCATTGTTGACCACCGCCGCCACCCCATTGTTGATGGAAGGAGCCGCCGCTTCAGCCCCCGCCTGGGGGGCGGACCAGGCCAGGAGAAGAAGGAGCGCCACGCCGGCAGGTAGGGTTCTCATCTCAGCCATCCTTCAAGTTGCTGGAGCTTATCGGGAGCCGTCTGGCCGGTCAAACGAGGCAGCTTCGTCCCCACCATTTCCAGCTCCAACCCCTTCCAGGCTCGAATTTTATCCCCGTCCGTTTCCAGCCGGGTCACGCCCGTGATGCCCGCCGCCACCCGGACCCGGTGGTATCCCAAAAGCAGCCCCGCCTCCACCGGCCAAGGCCCGTACCGGTCCCGCCAGACCTTTTCCACCTCCGCCAGTTCCTCAAACTTCCCCGCCTCGGCCACCTGCCGATACGCCTCAATCCGCTGGCTCACTTCAGGAATGTATCCCGCGGGGACGTAGGCACCCGCCACCCCGTCACCCGCCTCGGCCGCCCGCAACGTCAGAAAATCCAACCGCAGCTGCACCGGCGGAGGGGGCCGCCACTCCCCTTTTTTCATCCGGCTCACCGCCGCCCGCAACAGGCGGCAGTACAACTCGAAGCCGATCACCGCCACGTGGCCGCTCTGCTCGGTTCCCAATAAATTTCCCGCCCCGCGGATCTCCAGATCCCGCATCGCAATCCGGTACCCCGCCCCCAACCCCCCATGCATTTGCAGCGCTTCCACCCTTTCTCCCGCTTCGCCCCGGCGCCGCTCCCTCGGCACCAACAGCAACGCATAAGCGCGGTTTTGCGCCCGCCCCACCCGCCCGCGCAACTGGTACAGGTCCGCCAACCCAAAGCGGTCGGCCCGGTCCAGGATAATCGTGTTGGCGTTCGGGATATCCAGACCGCTCTCCACAATCGTCGTGCACATCAAGACGTCCGCCCGACCCCGGACAAACCTCCCCATCGCCTCCTCCAGCTCCGTTTCCCCCATCTGACCATGGGCGATCTCCATCCTGGCCCCCGGCACCAGCTCCTTCACTTTTTTTGCCAAAATCGGCAGGGCTGCCACCCGGTTGTGCAGATAGTAGACTTGTCCGCCCCGTTCCAATTCCCGCCGGATCCACTCCCGGATCAAACGCTCGTCATAATCCGCCACCACCGTCTCAATCGGATGTCGTCCGGGTGGGGGGGTCTCGATTTGGCTCAGATCCCGCGCCCCCAGCATCGCCAAATACAGTGTGCGCGGGATCGGCGTCGCGGACAGCGTCAGCACATCCACGCTCCTGAACCGTTCCTTGTAACGCTCTTTTTGCTTCACCCCGAATCGCTGCTCCTCGTCAATCACCACCAGGCCCAGGTCCTTGAATTCCACGTCCGGGGAAAGCAGGCGGTGCGTGCCCACCACCACGTCCACCCCCCCCTGCGCCAACCCCTTCACGATTTGGTTCTGCTCCCCGGCGGAACGAAATCGGCTTAACTCCTCCACCGTAATCGGCCAGTCCGCAAACCGCTCCCGCAAGGTGCGGGCGTGTTGCTGGGCCAACACCGTCGTCGGCACGAGCAAGGCCACCTGCTTGCCGGCCATCACCGCCTTGAAACAGGCCCGGATCGCCACTTCGGTTTTGCCATAGCCCACGTCCCCGCAGATCAGCCGGTCCATCGGCCGCGACCGCTCCATGTCTGCCTTGGTTTCGGCAATCGCCCTTGCCTGGTCGGCCGTAGGTTCATGGGAAAATTCCGCCTCAAACTTTCCCTGCCACTCATGGTCCGCCGGATACGCCATCCCGGGCATCGCCTCCCGCTCCGCCGCCGTTCGCAACAAGGTCGCCGCAAAATCCTCCACCGCCTTCTCTGCCTTGGCTTTGGCCCGTTCCCACCGACCTCCCCCCAAGGTATCCAGCCTCGGCCGTTTTCGACCGACCCCGACATAGCGCGAAACCAAATAAGACTCTTCGACCGGCACGTAGAGCCGGGCCCCATCGGCATATTTCAAAAGCAGACACTGGCCCTTACCGCCCGGCTTCTCCCCCAGCCCCTCATAGATCCCGATTCCGTGCTGCAGATGCACTGCGTAATCACCCAATTTGAGATCTCCCGGGTCAAAGACCGGCCGCCGCCAGCGCTCGGCCGCCAGTCCCGCCTGGGTTTTTCGCCAACCCTTTCGCGTATCTGTCCGGCCAAGCAGCTCCGCCCCGGTCACCACCACCCATTTCCCGTCTGGCCAAGCGAACCCCTGCCCCAGTTGGGAAATCCGGAAATCCAACCGACCAACCTCCGCGTGGCTCAGGTCACACTCCGGAAGCCATTCCTGCAGACGATCTGATTCCCCCTCGTTGACCCCGGTCACGGTCACCTTCCAGCCCCTCCCCAGCCACGAGCGGATCTCCGCGCCCACTCGTCGCCGCCGCGCCTCGGCCAAGCCTGCCTCCCGGATCGGCTCCCCGATGAAACCGTGGCGGATCGCTGCACTTTCCAGCCTCGGCTCCTCTCCGTCCGCCAAGGCGCTCAATCTTCCCCAACCCGGCCCAAGATAATCGGACAAGGTTGCGGGAGGATCGTGGGCGATGACCGCGCCGAGCAACAGAGTGGCGGACGGCAATTCTCCGATTCCAGTCTGTTCGTGAAGATCAATCTCGCGAACCGAAACCACCCGGTTCCCCCCCCATTCCACCCGCACGGGAAAAGAAGCCTGCCGGGAAAAGATGTCCACGATGCCTCCTCGCCGGGCAAACTCGCCCCGTTCGCTCACCGTACCCACGTTTCGATAGCCGGCCGCCACCAGTTCCTCGGCCCACCGCAACGGATCGAGTTCCTCCCCGACCGAAATCCTCCGCAGGCAACTCCGCATCCACGCCGGCGCAGGTAAGCTCTCTGCCAAAACTTTTTCTGTCACCACCACCAGCCGCGGCGGGTGAGGCTCGGTAAGTCGGGCCAAGGACCCTAACCATTCGGCCTCCAGATCGGGATCGGGCTTCACTTTGTCTGTTCCCCGAAAGGCCTCCGGCACCACCGCCACCTCTCCGCCCCATGCCTCAATTTCGGCGGCCAACTCCTCCTGCTGCCGGATATTTTCCGCCACCACCAGCCAACCGGCGGGCAACGGGCGGCGGGATAAAACCACCGCGGCCAAGGCTTGGGCCCCGGCGGGCAGGCCGGCCAACGACCACACCCCTCCCGTCACTCCACTGGGTACAAACCGCTCCAGGCCGGCCGTGTCCAGAAGTGCCTTGTTCTCCCGCCCATGCTCTGATGTCTGCAAAAACTAACGTATCGATAGCACAAAAGTGCGCTTTCGCCGCCCGAACGAAATTTAGCGGAAATCGGATTAAGTACTCAAACCGCCAAACCGACCGCTCGGGCGGCTGCCCCCCGTTCCTCCTCCAACTCCGCCACGGTGGCCGCCAGCTTCTTCTGGCCAAACCCATCCAGCTTCAGCCCCTGCACGATTTCCCACTTCCCATTCCCCAAAGCCTTTACAGGAAAGGAGCACATCAACCCTTTTGGCACCCCGTAACTTCCATCCGAACTTACCGCCACGCTCGTCCAGTCCCCCTCCTTCGTGCCTTCGTGCAGGGTGCGCACGGTATCGAGAGCCGCCTGGGCGGCGCTGGCGGCACTGGATAGTCCCCGCGCCTTCAGAACCTCCGCCCCACGCTGCTGGACCGACTTGAGAAAATCCCCTTCCAGCCAAGCCCGGTCCCGGATGACCTCCGTGGCCGGCTTTCCCCCGATCCGGGCATTTGTGAAATCCGGATACATCGTGGGAGAATGGTTCCCCCACACCGCCAACCGATCCACCTGACCGACCGATACCCCCGCCTTCTCCGCCAAGCGGGCCTTCGCCCGGTTTTCGTCCAGGCGGGTCATCGCAAACCAACGATCCGCCGGCAGCTTGGAACCCGACTGCTTGGCAATCCACGCGTTCGTGTTGCAGGGGTTCCCCACCACCAGCACCCGGACACGGGCGGAACCCACCTCCGCGATCACTTTGCCCTGCTCTACAAAAATTTTCCCATTCAGCCCCAGCAATTCCGCTCTCTCCATGCCCGGCTTGCGAGGAATACTGCCGATGCAGAAAACCCAGTCCGCCCGATCAAAGGCTTGGCGCGGATCGGCAGTGGCCACCACATCCTCCAAGAGCGGGTGGGCTGCGTCCCGAACTTCCATCACCACCCCGCCCAAGGCTGCCTCGGCAGCGGGAACTTCCAGCAACTGGAGTCGAACCCTTTGCGCCGGGCCAAAAAGCCCGCCCGAAGCGATTCGGAAAAGGATGGCGTAGCCAATTTGGCCGGCCGCCCCGGTCACCGCCACCCGCATCACCTCGCTCATGGCTTCCGGCCGGCCTCGGTCGCGTTGACCGGCGGCTTCCCTTCCCCCGGACCGACCGCGTTGGTGGGGTAGGGCTGGAATTTGAAGATTACCTCCCCGGGCCGCGCCACATTCAGGGTGTCCCGGGACATCCGCTCAACCGTAAAGGGGTCGTCTTTGAGACGCCCCGCTTCCTCCTGCAGTTCGGTCATTTCCTGCTGTTTTCGGTTGATCTCTGTGTCCAAAAAAGCCGCCTGCTCCTTGAGACGCTGCCCGCGCTTCCAAGCGGGATAAAAGAGGGCCAGAACCACGGACACCCCCAGCAACCCGACCAAGGCGTAGACCCAAGGCTGGAGGATCCGCCAAAACTGCCCCTTGGAGGACGGATTCCCGTACCCGCGGGGATCAAACAGCCGGGAGTTGTCCGCCATAAACGGCCTTGGAACCCAACTCCTCCTCAATGCGGAGCAGTCGGTTGTATTTTGCGAGGCGGTCGGAGCGGGAGAAGGAACCGGTCTTGATCTGCCCCGCGTGGGTCGCCACCGCCAGATCCGCAATGGTGGAGTCCTCCGTCTCGCCGCTGCGATGACTGATGACGGCCGAGTATTTGGCGGACCGGGCGAGGGCAATCGCATCCAGGGTCTCGCTCAGGCTCCCGATCTGGTTCACTTTGACGAGAATGGAATTGGCCACCTTTGCCTGGATCCCCTTCTTGAGAAACTCCACGTTCGTCACAAACAGATCGTCCCCGACCAATTGCGTCTTGGCACCTAATTTTTCCGTCAGAATTTTCCAGCCGTCCCAATCCTCCTCCGCCGTGCCATCCTCGATGGAGACAATCGGATACTTCCGCTGCAACGAGGCGTAAAAATCGACCAGTTCGGCCGCCTTCAGCCGGCGCTGGTCCGACTTTTTGAAGACATACTCCCGGGTCTTGGCGTCATAGAACTCGCTGCTCGCCACGTCCAGGGCAAAGCAGACCTGCTCCCCCAGGCTGTAGCCGGCTTTTTCGGTGGCCTGGGCCATCACTTCCAGCGCGGCCTCGGTCGAGGCGAGCCGCGGGGCAAATCCGCCCTCATCCCCGACCGCCGTACCCAGCTTCTGGTCGTGCAGGATTTTTTTTAGCGCCCCAAAGATCTCCGTCCCGCAGCGGATCGCCTCGCGGAAGGTGGGCAGGCCCCGGGGGATAATCATGAATTCCTGGAAATCGATCGGCGCGTCGGAATGGGCTCCTCCGTTCAGGATATTGGCCATTGGCACCGGCAACACCCGGGCCTTTTCGCCCCCCAACCACCGGTAGAGGGGTTGCCCGTGGGCGGTCGCCGCCGCCCTTGCCGCCGCCAGGGACACCCCCAGGATGGCGTTCGCCCCGAGATTTTTTTTGTTGGGGGTGCCGTCAAGGTCCCGCATCAGCTTGTCCACCGCCCGGGTGTCGCTGGCATCCTTACCGAGCAGAGCGGGGGCAATTTGCTCCTTCACGTGCGCGACCGCCTTGAGAACCCCTTTGCCACCAAATCGTTTGGGATCGCCGTCCCGCAGCTCCAGCGCCTCGTGGATTCCGGTGCTGGCCCCGCTGGGCACCATCGCCGAGCCGACGGCGCCGCCTTCCAGCACCACGTCCGCCTCCAGCGTGGGATTGCCCCGGGAATCGATCACTTCACGCGCCGTGATCAATCGGATGCGGGTTTTCATAGGATCGGACCGCCCGCCCGGCTAGGGGCGATAGGGACGGACGGAAACCAAACGTACTTTCGACTTCCCGCCTCCCTCCGTCGGCAATTCCGCGGTGTCACCCGGCTTTTTCTTGAGGAGCGCCTGGCCGACGGCGGTTTGGTAGGAAATTACCCCATTTTCCGGATCGCTGTCCCACGCCCCGAGAATGGTCACCCTTTTCGCGGCTCCCCCCTCCCCTTCGTATTCCACCACCGTGCCGATGTCGGCCACGTCACCCTTCACTCCGCTGAAATCCGTGCCTTGGGCGGTCACGATCATCCCCTCGAGCTCAAGCTTGCGCCGCATCAGCACCGCCTGCATCTCTTTCGCCGCCTTGAATTCGTGGTTTTCCCGCAAGTCCCCGTAGGACCGGGCCACCCCAATTTCCTTGCTGTTGGCCGGGATCTTCTTGTTGACGATCTCCTCCAGTTCCTTCTTCCGCCTTTCCAGGCTGTCCCAGCTGACCACCAACGATTCCGTAGCAGCCGACTTGTTTTCACCAGCCACCATGGAGCCAATGTGGGGATGCAGTTTCACCAAAGCTCCCATAAGCGAACGCTTGTCGAGTTCCTCAAACGCAGTCGAAGCCAGGGCCGCCCGGGTGATGTCGCGCATCTCCTCGGGGGCCGACGCCGCCAGCAAATTCCGGATCAGCTCCTTGTCCTCCAGCAACAGATCGTGCAGCCGGGAAGCCCGCCAACGGTCCGCCAGCTGCTCCTTCTCCAACACTGCGAGGGCGGTCAAAAACAGAAAGGGGCCTCCGATTTTTTGGAAATCGCTGGAACGGTTACGGCAAAGCCAGACCACCGTGTCCGGGTGCACTTGTCGTTCCCGCAGCAAACGGTCAACCGCTCCTTCCAACTCGGCGCCGCGGCCGGCTTTCTTGAATTTAGCGGTGATCGCATCCATCAGCCGGCCCGAGGCCCGCGGCAACAGGGCGTTGAATAGCTCCGTCCAACGCTCCCCGAGCAAATCGGCCATCATTTCCACAAAGCGGGGCTGCTTGCCGGCTGAAAGGGACTCGACCACATGGGCCAGCCGGTTGGGCTCGGCGGGCAGAAGGCCCCGCAGAGTGGTTCCGGGTTCGGCTGGCAGACCGATGGCGCCGGCAAACTCCGCGCGAGCCAACGCCAGCTCGGCTACCTGCCCGGGCTGGCTCTTCGGCACCTTTTGGCCCGCTGCGTCCACCAAGCGGAAAATTTCCTCCGCTTGGGCCTGCCGTTGGGCCACTCCCTGTGCTTTTTGGATTTTTTCCAGGACTTCGATGACCTTTTTGACCCCCACCGCCTCCTTCAGATCCTCCATGCCGCCCCCTTTGGATGTCGGAGCGGCTTCCAAATACTGGATCGGGTCGGTCCGCTTGGTTGGGATGATGAAACGGGGATCCCTGCGCATTGCCCGTTTCGCCGCCTCCCAGAATTTTTTCCATTCCGCTGCCGTCAAGAGATGGGGCACCAAGGCTTCTTCCAACCGCGTGACCGTCGCTTCCCGGCCCAGTTGTTGCACCGCCTGCCGGATCAACTCCCCGGGTTCTTTGCGAGCCTGCTCTTGGACAGTTTGTGGGCTCTTAAAAATCTTCGCCTCAAAATGGTCGTCGGCCAAAACTTTCACAGTTTGGACGGCATACTCCAATTCCATGGCATGACCTTTTTTGGAGCGAAAATCAATCCGCAGGCTGCCGAGGGCCTCATCCCGCGAGGCAATTTGACCCACTCCCCAACTGCGGTGCCGGCACACCGCGCCCGGCTGGAAAGGGTCTGAAGTTTGGCTTGCAGAGACCGACTCTCCTTGGGCGTCTACTTTCTCACTTTCCGTATCGGCGGCCATCATGCCCAACCTAAGGATTCCCGGCCCCGCAAGGCAACCGGAAATGTCGGGAGGAACCCTTAAGGGGCCGGCGTTTGCACCGCCGGTTCCGATTCCAAAACCTTGAGTTTGTCCGGGCCGGAAAGGTCAAGGGAAGGCTTGCCATCGAACATTTTGATTGTGCCCGTCACCTCGACAGTTTTGCCCTCACAGGCGGGCACGCCCCCGGGGAACTTTTCCCCAAACGCCCGGCAACTGAAAATCTGGTTAGGGTGCCGGCCTCCAAAATTCAGGAAGGTGGTGCCTGAAGCTGCCGTCCGTTGCCCATCCACCTTGCCTTTGACTGTCACGACCTTCCCTTCGTACTGGGCCGCCTGCTCAGGGGTGACGACCGGAATGGCCGCTTCTTCCGCCAGTAATCCGCTGAGGAGCGCCCATCCAAACGCCAGAATCGCCAAGGAACTTTTCATGAGAAAAAAATGGACCGTCGCGCTTTTTTGGCAAGACGAAGTGTCAACCCAGGCTCTCTTCAATGGTTTGAAGGTAAGCCACCGTCCGCGCATGCCGAGCCTCATCCCCCCGGCGGCTGTAGCTGTTCAAAAGATTGACCAGCATCCGCTCCGCCGTATCCCGCGCCGTGGCCCGCATGAACATCGGATTGGCCCAAAAGCTGCGTTCGGTTCCGAATTTTGCAGCCAAGTCATCGGCGGAAAGCACCACCCCTCCGTGAAAAGGATCAAAAGCCACCCCGCCAATTCCCGCCAGATAATGACCCGGGGTGTTGAGCCCATAAACCTCCAGCCCCGCCCGCTGAGCGGCAAAAATATAAACCAGGGCCAAGGTCAGCGGGATGCCCAGTTTGGTCTGTAAAACACGATGCAGGTAACTGTTCGCAGGATGAAAGTAATCATCCAGGTTGCCTCGGAATCCCTCCCGCCGGGCCAGCACCTGCTGCAAGGCTGAAATGGAGTCAGTCGGGGAGATGCTCCGGCGGGGGAGATTTTTCTCTATAGCCTGCCCCAACCGATCAAGATACGTTTTACCCTCAGCGGTGTCTGTTTCCGGATTCTCCACCTCCGCCAACTGCCAGCAGAATGATTCAAGATCCGCCCAGGACGCCAGCACGGACCGGCCGAGTTCCCGCGTGAAATCTGCGGGCGCCAGTTTCGTCCAAAAACGCAGAATCAAACGGGCGCGCGCTTGCACTTTGGGATCCGGACTTTTTGCCAGATAGGAAACGAGGGAAGCATAACGCTCCTCCTGAGAGCGGATTTCCCGGATGGTCAAATCCGCCAGGTCCGAATCCTCCCCGGCAAGGATTCTCTCCACCGCCTTGGCTTGGTTGGCTTCGCGCAGTGCGCTCACCGGTTTACCCCTTGAATTGAACGGGAATTTCGCCCCGCTGTGCCGCATGCTCCTCGTCGGAGCATCCCCGGTCGGTCGGCACCTCCGTGGCTGCCACCGTGGGCTTCACGATTCCTTTTTGTAGCATCCAAACCTCCACCTCTTCCCCGCTCACATCCGCCAGCATGTGGCCGTCAATTTCCACACAGGGAGAGAGTTCCTGGCCGCTTTTCTGGATCATCTCCACCCGTTGGTGGATATCGTTCCAGATGTCCCGGTCCTCGAACTCCAGATTGTATTTGGCCATCACCGCCCTCACTCCACGACTCCATCCGCAATGGGGTTTGAGATAGGCCACGATCTTGGGTGTGTTTTTATCTTTCATACTGTCAAAATAGAGCCTCTTCTCATTTCTGCAAGGGGTTGGTTTTCAGGCTCCTGGACCCGTTTCCGGCTTCACGTGAACCTCCTTCAGCTGACGGGCCGTGGCCTCGGCCGGAGCCCCGCTCATGACATCTTGCCCACGGGCATTTTTCGGGAAGGCAATCACGTCCCGGATGCTTTCGTGCCCCAGCAACAACGCCATCAACCGGTCAAACCCCAGCGCGATCCCGCCATGCGGCGGCGCACCAAATTTCAAAGCCTCCACCATATACCCGAAGCGGCTCGTCACCACTTCTCCGGGCAATTTCAGGATCTTCCGGAACAATTGGTCCTGCACCTCACTCCGGTGGATTCGGATGCTCCCTCCCCCCAACTCCACCCCGTTCAGCACCAAATCATAATGCTGCCCCCGCACCTTCGCCGGCTCCCGATCCAGCAGGGGCAGATCCTCCTCCACCGGCGCGGTGAACGGATGATGGCTTGCGACCAGGTTCGGATGCTCCGGATCTTTCCGCAGGAGGGGAAAATCGACGACCCAGTGAAAGTCGAGGTGGGCCGGATCCCGCTTCAGTTTTCCGAGTTTCTCCAGGTATTCCGCGCAACGAATCCGGACCAAGCCCAGCACCTCGCAGGCCGCCGTCCAGGCATCCGCCCCGAAAAGGATCAGGTCGCCTTCCGCGGCGGCGAGTCTTTCGGTCAGGGCCTTTTTTTCGGCCTCACTGAAAAACTTCACAATGGGTGACTTCCATTCCCCTCCCTCCACTTTGATCCAGGCCAACCCCTTGGCCCCGTGGGCTTTGGCAAGGTTTGTCAGTTCCTCGATCTGACCCGTGGTGATCTCCGCCAACCCCTTGGCGTTGAAGGCCTTGACCACTCCCCCTGCCGCCACCGCGGTCTGAAACACCTTAAAAGAGGAGTTGCGGAAAGTTTCCGTGAAGTCCGTCAGGGTCAAACCGTAGCGCCGGTCCGGCTTGTCCGTCCCGAAGGTGTTCATGGCCTCGGCGAAAGTGACGCGCGGAAAAGGCGTGCGAATCTCCACGCCCCGCACCTCGTGCCACACAGTCTTTACCAATCTCTCGATCACGGCATAGATGTCCTCCCGGGTGATGAAGGACATCTCCACGTCGATTTGCGTGAATTCCGGCTGTCGGTCCGCCCGCAGGTCCTCATCACGGAAACAGCGGGCGATTTGAAAATACTTTTCTGCCCCCGCCACCATCAGGAGCTGCTTGAATTGCTGGGGGGATTGCGGCAGGGCGTAAAATTTTCCGGGATTGAGCCGGGACGGCACCAGATACTCCCGGGCCCCCTCCGGGGTGCTTTTGAAAAGAATCGGGGTCTCGATTTCCAGGAAACCCTGCTGATCCAAGCACCGTCGGATGGCCAGCGCCGCCCGATGGCGGGCCCGAAGGGCCTCCGCCATCGCCGGTCGCCGCAGATCGAGGTACCGGTAGCGCAGGCGCAGGTCTTCGTTGACGCCCTCCTCATCCAGCGGAAACGGGGGCGTTTCGCTGGGATTCAAAATCGTCAGCCCCGTTGCGCCCACCTCAATCTCGCCCGTGCCCAAGCTCGGGTTCTTCGTTCCTTCGGGCCGCAACGCCACTTTCCCGGTTACCGCCACCACAAACTCTGACCGCAGAGTGTGAGCCACCTCGGCCACCTGGGGTTGAAGAGCCGGATTGAAAACCACTTGGGTCATTCCCTCCCGGTCCCGTAGATCGATAAAAATCACCCCGCCATGGTCCCGACGCCCGGCCACCCAACCGGCCAGCTGGATTTCCTTCCCGGCATCGCCGGCCCGGAGGGCCCCGCAGGTGTGGCTCCGCTTCACGAAGCGATCACTTTCGGCCACTCCCCCACTCCCGGCACCAGAGAAATCGCTCCGCCCGGGCCCGCCTCATACCCAATTTCGCCCTGTTTTCGGGTGGCCAGCTCCTTCACCGTCAACTTCCCTTGCGCGGCCTCTCGCCCGGCCAACAACGCCCAACGCGCTCCCTTCGCCTCGGCCAGTTCCAGCTGCTTCGCCCACTTTCCGTGACCGGGATCGTAATCCACCACCTGCCCGGCCCGCCGTAGGCTGCCCACCAGCTGGAGAGCCAGCGGCCGTTGGGCCAATTCCGCCACCACAAATATCCCGGGGGCCGGCACCTCTGCCGGCACCAACTTTTTCTCCGCCAGCAACTCGGCCAGAACCGCATCCCCCATCCCGAAACCGGCCGCCGGCAGATCCTCCCCGCCGAATTTTTTGAGCAGTGCATCGTATCTTCCTCCCCCCGCCACCGCCCGGAATTTCCCCGCCCGGTCGTGCACCTCAAAAACCACCCCGGTGTAATAAGCCAGCCCCCGCACCACTCGCAGGTCCACTTCAAACCATTCCGCGTAACCCAGCGCGGCCACCCCTTGCCTCACCTCCTCCAGCCCGGAGGAGTGCGCATCCTTCGCCCCCAGCGCCTGCCGCACCGGCCCGGCCAACGAACCCAGCTTCTTGTTCCACTCGTCCTCGGTTGCGTCCTCAAGTTTGTCCAACACCTTGAAAACCTCAGCCTTCTGATTTTCTTTCACCCCGTGCCCCTCCAAAAACCTGTCCCACCATCCCCGGTCGCTGACCTTGACCACCACGTCGCTCGGCCCCAAGCCCAACAGGGAAAGCCCCAGGACGAGCGTGCCGATCAACTCCGCTTCCGCTGCGGCGCTTTTCTCCCCCACCATGTCACAATTCCATTGGAAATGCTCCCGCTGGCGCCCCCGCTGCGGCCGTTCGTAGCGGAACAATCGTGGGATGCTGAACCACTTGATCGGCTTGCGGTAATGCCGGTGCCGCGCCGCCACCATCCGCGCCAAGGTCGGTGTTAACTCCGGCCGGAGCGCCACCTCACGATCCCCCTTGTCCCGGAAATGATAAATTTGTCCGACGATCTCGTCGCCCGACTTTTCTGTGTAAAGATCCAACGACTCCAACTCCGGTCCCTCATACTCCGCAAATCCGCTTCTCCGGGAGGCTTCCCTCCAGGCGGCAAAGATTCCGCGCAGGGCACGGTGCTCCTCTGGATAAAAGTCCCGAAAGCCCGGGAGGGGCTGACCCGTCATCGTGCCGCTCCGCGGGCGGAGCGGTCCGTCAGGACTCCGCCGAGGGGGAGCTGTTGCCGGATTCGGAGACCACCTGCGCCAGCTTTGCGGAATTCCGGATCAGCTCCGCTTTCATCTCCTTGCCCGCCTTGAACTTCACCACCGCCCGGGCCGGGATCGGCACATCCGTCTCCGGCTTGTTCGGATTCCGACCCACCCGCGCCTTCCGGATCTTGATTTCAAACACGCCAAAGTTGCGGAGTTGCACCGCATTGCCCTTCAGGAGGCTCTCTTTGACATGGTCCAGCGTTAACTGGATGACCTTCAACACGTCCTGTTGGACGAGATTGGTCTCATTGCTGATCCGAACCACGAGATCTCTTTTGGTCAGGTTTTCCATATGTCCTTATGAGTAGGCGTTTTCCAACGACGCCGCAAGTAAATTTTTAAAGGATAACACTTTAGCGATTTTCCCTCTGTAAATCGTTGGTATCAGCGCTTGCGCCACTCGACTTTCGGTGGAACGGGATCTCCAACGACTTCCGCAAAAGTTCGAAAGTGAGTTTTGCATATTTTGGCCAACTTCTCCCTTCCGCCCCTTTGGAATAGCTCCTCAGCCTGTTTTTTCACCCCCGCCCCGGATCCTTTTGCCAATTCCACTCCCGCATCCATCGATAATCTCCCGAGTTGGCGCACAAACTCCGCGCGCGCCAAAATACTGGCCGCCGCCACCGCAATGTCGCTTTCCGCTTTGGTCCTTTGCTCCAGCTTCAACTCCACCCCCTGCTTCCGCAACTCCCCCGCCACCAGACGCGGATCGCCAAACTGATCCGACAAAGCCCGGGGACATCCCGGCACCTTGCCGTGCAGATTGGCAATCACCTTACCGTGCGCCCAAGCCAGCATTCGGTTGAGGTTTCCAAACTTTCGGTACAGCTCGCTGTAGCGCTCCGGTCCGATCGTGACCACCTCGCGGGCCGGCCCTACGGCTCTGCCGATCTCCTCGGCCAGTTCGCCGATCTTTTTGTCGCTGGTGATCGTCTTGCTGTCCCGCACCCCCGCGGCCACCAACTGATCCGCCTTTTTCTCATCCACATAAACCCCGGCCACCACCAGGGGTCCGAAGAGATCCCCCTTTCCGCTTTCATCGATCCCAAAATGGGGTGCGTACATCTCCGGATTCCGAATCTTCTCGTACCCTAGCCTCGCTTCCCCCAACACCTCCGGCTCGAGCACAAACTCCACGAACTCCTTCGCCTCCTTGCCCGCCACCACCAGCTTTCCGCTCAAGTAGGCGCTGAGGACACACTTTCCCTTTCGGGCGGTGAAATGACCGTGTTCCAAAGGCCCGAAGACAAAGCCCTTCGTCCCGACTAACTCCCGCAGGCGCCGGACTTGGGCCTCGTCCAAGGTATAGGTAAACATCGTGTCAGCCATGCGCTCTCAAGCTACTTCCCCCTCCTTGCCCATCGAATCTAAAATCCGCCTTGGCTTGCCGAAACTCTACGCTTGGTACCGAAACAATCGCCGGCCCCTCCCTTGGCGAACCCACCCCACCCCCTACCGAACCGCCGTGGCCGAGTTCATGTGCCAACAAACCCGCATTGCCACCGTCATTCCCTACTATCTCCGCTGGATGCGGACCTTCCCGGATTGGTCCCGCCTCGCCCGCGCCCCCTTCGCCCGCATCCTCCGCGCATGGGAGGGGCTTGGCTACTACCGCCGCGCCCGCTTCCTCCACTCCCTCGCCCAAGCGGTGATTCGACTGCCCGGAAAGGAGCTACCGGCCGATCCCGGTGCCTTGCAGAAACTGCCGGGGATTGGCGACTACACCGCCGGGGCTATCGCCAGCATTGCCTTCGGAAAAACGGCCCCCGCATTCGACGGCAACGTCGCCCGCGTGCTCGGCCGTCTCGCCGCCCACTCCGGCCGAACTCTCCCGCTAGCCACCTTGCGCTCCCTGGCCGGCCGCCTCGTCCCCTCCCGCCATCCCGGCCTCCACAACCAGGCCCTCATGGAACTGGGCGCCCTCGTTTGCCTTCCAAAAAATCCACGCTGTCCCGCTTGCCCTCTCCGCAACACCTGCCCCTCGGCCAAGAATCTCCCTTCCACCTTGCGCCTCAAACCTTCCCCCACCCTTCAACGTGAATTCATTCTCCTCCCCAAACGAAAGGGCAAAATCTGGCTCACCCAACATCATCCCCAAGCCCGTTGGCGTGGTCTTCATCTCCTCCCCACCATCATGCGTCCCCCTGCCGGATCTCCGCACACCGAGATTCGCTACCCCTTCACGCGATATCTGGTTCGGGCGACCGTTTTCATTACTCGTAATCCACCCGCAAAGGCTTCCGGCCGTTGGATGAGCTCGGCGGAGGTGCGCCGGGTTACGCTGCCGGCCCCTCACCGAAAAATTTTAGACAGCCTCGGGATCGGCTAGATTCTCCCTCATCCGCCGATAGGCTTACTCCCATGCCACCGGCGGCCAAACTCAACCAGCCCAGGTCCCCGACTCCGACGAACAAAAAGTCGGAAAAAAAGAAGTTCCTCGCCATCGGGGCTATCCTTACTTCCACCCCTTTTCTCATCGCGATTGCGATTCATGCCCTGCTGCTGATCGCAGGGGGCAGCATCGTGATTTTTAAGGGTGGCAATCCCCTCGCGATTTTTACCAGTCAGGAGGTCGGGGATGGGGATGCCGCTGCCGAGGCTCAGGCGCCCCCCTCCCCTGAGGAGTCTGCGCCGGAACCGGAATCCGAACCCATGGCCATGGAGACCGAAGTCACACCGACGGAGGTGGAGGAGAGTTCCGACATCCTTGCTCTCTCCACCCCCAGCACCGTTCC
>VHDM01000007.1 GCA_016876055.1 Verrucomicrobiota bacterium | reverse complement strand
CAGACGCCTCCAAGGGTGTGGTGGGAGGGGCAAAGTCACGGGTGGTGAGGGGAAGGGTGCAATCCTCAAAATGCGAACGACCGGCGGAATCGACAAAAAGACGGACATATTTTAGAGGAATCACCATTGAGAAAATTCTTACCTTTACTGGGCGGTGTCAACAGCGGCACGAGCAGCGGCGGATACCACGGCAGGTGAGATCTTCGCCTTTTCGGCGAGTTTCCGGCAGTCGGCATCCTCGGGGTGAATCTGGACGAGTTGTTTGCCGAGATAGCCGAGTTTGAGTCGGACGGGGCCGTGGGGGGTCTGGACGGTTTTTTCCTCACGGCGAAGAGTGCGGCGTTCGATCCGTTCCAGGCGGAGGCCAAAGGCGGTGGTTTCGCGGAGGACAAGGGAGGCGAGTTTTTCGGCGTCGGCGGGGAGGGCAAGAACGGTCAGGAGATGTCCGGGCCGGCCCTTTTTCATGACGAGCGGGGAAACGGCGGCGTCGAGAGCGCCTTCGGCCATCAGGCGGTCGATGGCATGGGCGAGCTGTTCTCCGGTGATGTCGTCCAGGTGGGTGCGGATTTCGAAGACGGTGTCGGTAGCGTTTCCTGAAACCGAGGAGATGTGGCCTAGAAACGCCCTCAGGACATTGGGGCGGTCGGGAAGGTCGCGGGTGCCCAGTCCGTAGCCAATCAAGTCGGCTGAAAAAGATTCAAGAGGGCCAAACCTATTGACAACGTGGGCCAAGATCGCCGCGCCGGTGGGGGTGGTAAGTTCATGGGGAACATCCAACTGGCGGATGGGGATTCCGCGCAGGATTTCGGCGGTGGCGGGGGCGGGGAGGGGAAAGTTCCCGTGGGCGCATTGGACGGTGCCCGTGCCGTCGACCGGGACGGAGGCGGTGATCTCCGTTACCTTGAGGTGGTGGATGCCTGCGGCGGCGCAAACGAGGTCGACAATCGAGTCGACGGCACCGACTTCGTGGAAGTGGACGGTTTCGACCGGCACGCCATGAAGTTTGGCTTCGGCCTCGGCCACGCGCTGGAACATGCCGAGAGACGAGTCGCGTACTTCCGGGGCTAACTTGGACTTCTGCAGGAGATCACGGATTTCTGCCCAGTTCCGGCCATGGTGGTGGCCGTGACTCTGGTGATGGTGGTGGCCGGGTTCCTCGACCAGGAAGCGGAGACCGGCGAGGCCGCCTCGGACCGCCTGTTCGGTTTTGAGGATGACCTTTTCGGTGAGGTGCAGGGAGGACACGGCCTCTTGAAAGACGGCAAGGGGTACGCCCAAATGAAGGAGGGAGGCACAGAACATGTCGCCGCTGATGCCAGACGGGCAGTCGAGATGGAGATGGGTCGCCGCCATGGGAAGAGGATAGATTGACGCAACCCCACCCTGTTTACAAAAGAAGATATGAGCCCCCAGGATCGCCAAAAGAAGGAAGCCGCCCGGGCGGCGTTGGCGGAGGTTCCCAAGGGTTGCTGGCTGGGGGTGGGGACGGGATCGACCACCAACTATTTCATCCAACTTCTGCCCAAGCGTTGGGTGAAGGGGGCGGTGGCGAGTTCCGAGGCCACCGCAAAAGCGCTCAAGAGGCGTGGCATTCAGGTGGTACCCATGATTCCTTCCCGGAAGCTGGCGGTTTATGTGGATGGGGCGGACGAGGCGGATCCGCGGTTGCGGTTGATCAAGGGCGGAGGCGGGGCGTTGACCCGGGAAAAAATTGTGGCCACGGCCTCGCGAAAATTTGTGTGCATTGCCGACGGGTCAAAATGGGTGAAACGGTTGGGCCGGTTTCCGGTTCCGCTGGAGGTGGTGCCAATCGCACGGCACCAGGTGGCAGCGGCCGTCCGGAAAATGGGAGGTCGACCGGTCTGGCGCAAAGGGTTCCTCACTGACAATGGTGGGGAAGTTCTGGACGTGCACGGACTGCGGATTGCCGATCCGGCAAAAATGGAAAAGCGGCTGGAGGCGATTCCCGGGGTGGTGTGCGCGGGAATCTTTGGAAAGAGGAAAGCGAATCTGTTGCTGTTGGGGACGCGAAATGGGGTAAGGCGGCTCAGAGCCGGCTCAAAAACTCGGTAGTCAGCTGGCGGTAGCTGGCAGCGGCGGCACCGGAGTTATCGTATTCATAGATGGTCTTGCCGTGGCTGGGGGCCTCCGCGAGCCGGACGGAGCGGGGAATGATGGTCTGGAATACCTGGTTGCCCAGATGCTGCCGCAGATCGTCACTGACCTGCTGGCTGAGCCGGGTCCGGGCGTCGTACATCGTGAGGAGGATGCCGAGGATGGAGAGCTCTGGATTCAGGCCGCCTGCACGGATTTTTTCGATGAGGTTGAGAATTTTGCCGACACCCTCGAGGGCGAAGTACTCGCACTGAACGGGAACAAGGATTTTTTCGGCGGCGACGAGGGCACTGGTCATGAGGAGGCCGACGCTGGGCGGGCAGTCGAGCACCACCAGATCGAACGCGGGATCCTGTTTGAGCGGGGCCAAGGCTTCGCGGACGCGGAGGAGGGGATTTTCCAGGCTGGCCAGCTCGATCTCGGCTCCGGCGAGGTCGAGTTCCGAAATTAATACCTGGAGGTTGGCTTGGCGGGCGGGCTGGAGCATCTCCACGGCGCGGGCTTGGCCAAGCAGAACGGGGTAAAGACTGCGGCCAGGGATGGTTTCCAGTCCGAGGCCGCTGGTGGCGTTGGCTTGGGGATCGAGGTCGACGAGGAGGACGCGGCGGCCGGCTTCCGCCACACCGGCAGCCAGATGGATGGCGGTGGTGGTCTTGCCAACCCCTCCCTTTTGGTTCACCACGGCCACGATGCGCATGGGACAAGAAACGACGCTGGAGGTGGGAATGTCGAGAGGTTTCGGGTGAGGTTCCCTTGACCCTCCTCAACAGTTTTTCTATTTTCCAGTTTCACCCCTATGATCGCCGTCGAAAATTTATCCAAGCGCTATGCGGGGGGGGAGGTGGTTAAGGGCATTTCTTTTTCCGTGGCCAAAGGGGAGGTGGTGGGTTTTCTCGGGCCAAACGGGGCGGGGAAGTCAACCACGATGCGGATGATCACAGGGTACTTGCCCGCGACGGACGGCAAGATCGAGGTGGCCGGGGCCCATTTGCCGGAGCAGAGCCTGCGGGTCCGCCAGCGGATCGGTTACATGCCGGAGAATGTGCCGCTGTATCCCGAGATGAGGGTGGGAGAGTTCCTCGAGTACCGGGGTCGGCTCAAGCGGGTCGGGCGGGGCGAAATAGCCCGTCGCCTGGACCTGGTGCTGGACCAATGCGGGCTGGCGGAAGTGCGTCACAAAATTATCGGGACCCTTTCCAAGGGGTACCGGCAAAGGGTTGGCCTGGCCGATGCGCTCATTCACAACCCGCCCCTGTTGATTCTGGATGAGCCGACGGCCGGATTGGATCCGCATCAAATCCGTTCCTTCCGGGAATTGATCAAGGAGTTGGGCCAAGACCGGACGATCGTGCTTTCCACCCACATTCTTTCCGAGGTGGAGATGGTGTGCGGCCGCGCGATCATCATCAACCGGGGGCGGATCGAGGCCTCGGACACCTTGGCTAATTTGGAAAAACGGGTTCAGGCGGGGGCGCTCCAGATCGAGGTGAAGGCCGACCCGGCGACGGTGCTGGAGAAGTTGAGAGCTTTGTCCGAGGTAAGCGTGGCGACGGAGATCAGCCAGGCGGGCGACTGGGTCGCGGTCGAGGTGGTGGCGGTGCCCGGCAAGGATATCCGGGGCGAGGTGGATCAGCTCATCAAGCGGGAGAACTGGCCTTTGCGGGATTTCCGCCGGGAGAAGGCCCGCCTCGAAGACGTGTTTGTGGAGCTCACCCAAGAGTAAAGGCATGACGCGGGCTTTCTGGATTTTGTGGAAAAGAGAGGCGGGAGCGTTGCTCCTTTCGCCGATCGCGTGGGTGTTGCTGACCTGCATGGCGCTGGTCAGCGGATTCAGTTTCAGCCAGTGCGTTGCGTACCTGGGGCAAGGGGTGCGGGAGTTCACGGTGATGCAGATCTATTTCTATATTTTCCATTTTTGGTTCCTGCTGATCATCCTGGTGCCGGTGCTGACGATGCGCCTGTTTTCGGAGGAGTACAAAACCGGCACGATTGAGATGCTGCTCACGGCGCCGGTGCGGGACGGGGACGTGATCTTGTCAAAGTTCTTCGGGGCGCTGACGTTCTACCTGATCCTCTGGGTGCCCTCCCTGCTGGGACTGGCGATTTTTCAGGCGTGGACGGGCCAAACGGTGCCGGTGGCCTGGGCCCCGCTGGCCCTCTCCTACCTGATGGTGGCTCTGGTGGGGATGTTTTACCTCGCGATCGGAATTTTTGGGTCCGTGCTCAGCCGCAATCAGGCGGTGGCGGCGATGATTTCCTTCACGATCATTGCCCTGTTGTTTTTTGCCGGATTCCTCAGCTATTTGGTGCGGGATCCGGGCTGGAGGGAGGCGCTGACCTACGTGTTCACGCTGGAACAAATGAGGTCCTTTAGTGCGGGGATCTTTGATTCCCGCCCGGTGGTTTTTTACCTGAGCGGGACGGTCTTTTTTCTGATCCTGACCCAGCGAGTGATGGCGGGACGCCGACTTAAAGGATAAGCGGATGGGTACGCCTCCCCCTCTTTCCCAGCTCCGCAAAACCCGCCGGGCCCAGGCGCGGAATCACTGGCTGTTTCTGCCCATTCTGGTGGCGCTGTTGTTTGGCACCAACTTCATCGGGTGGCGGCACTACGTGCGCGGGGATTTTTCGCTCAACCGCTTTCAGCAACTTTCCACCCAGTCGCTGAACCTGCTGAAAGCGCTGCCCGGCAACCTGGCGATCACGGCTTTTTTGGCTCCGGAGGGGGATGCCACGGGGAGCCTGATCCAGGAGGACGTGCTGAAACTACTGGAGGAGTACAAGTATCGCGCGGGTGGAAAAATCCAAGTGACAGTGGTGCAGCCATTTTTGGATTTGCAGGGGGCGCAGAAGCTGGCGGAAAAGTTCAAACTCACCAGCAATGAGAACGTGGTGATTCTGGAATATGGGGAGCGGTCCCGGGTGCTGAAGGTGGCGGAGATGGCGGTGATCGACCCTGGGATGATGATGGCAGGCGGGGCGGCGCGGGTGAAGTCGTTCAACGCCGAGGAAAAAATTTCCTCGGCCATCAGCGAGTTGGTGCAGGGAAGGTCCTCGAAGGTGTATGTGGCGGCAGGGCATGGGGAGTACAACCTGGTTTCGGCTGACCGGGATCCAGCCGGGTATTCGCTGCTGGCGGCGCGGTTGGGGTCACAAAACCTCGAACTGGTTCCGTGGAAGCCCGGAGAGGTGGAAGGGGTGCCGGCGGACGCGGATGCGGTGTTGGTGGCGGGCCCCAAGTTCCCGTGGCCGGCGGCGGCGGTAGCCTCGCTCAAGGCCTACCTGGCCAAGCCTGGACGGCTGGTCCTAGCGCTGGATCCCGGCAGTCCGACCGGCTTGGAAACCCTGCTGGAAGAGGCGGGGATGGTTTTCGACAGCAACAAGATTTTTCGGAAAGTCGCGGTGTTGAGCACAGCGGGACTGGCGCAAGGCATCAACGAGGAGACGGTGGGGACGCGCTTTTCCATGCAACCGGCGATCCAGTGGATTGAGAATGTGGGGGGTTCGTTGCGGTTTGGTCCCGCCCGGTCCCTGACCCTGAAGCCGCAGCCCGCCGGGGCCACGACCCGGGCGGAAATGCTGGTGGAAACCTCGGACCGTTATTGGGCCAAGACCTGGCCGCTGGGGGCCGGTAAAAAAACCGATTTTGTGGAGGGAGAGGACCGGAAGGGTCCCTTCACGGTCGCGGCGGTGGTCGATGGTTCGGCTCCCGGGGACAAAGGCCAGGAGGCTCCATCCCTGCGGGTGGTGGCGATTGGTTCCGCTTCGGCCTTTGCCAACCAGAACCTTTCCCCGCTCGAAGTGGACTTCATGGTCAATGCACTGCAATGGGTGTTGGGGCGGCAGGATTCGCTGGGAATTTCGCCGAAGGCACCGATGGACTTTGCGGTGGCGCTGAATGACGGGCAACAACGGGGCATTGTCCTCTCTGTCTTTCTGGGCATTCCGCTGCTGACGGCGGGGATGGGGGTGTTGGTCTGGTGGCGGCGGCGGAGCTAGGTTTCGGATGAGCACGCGTGGGTTGTTGGTGGCGGCCGGTCTCCTGCTGGTGATGCTCGGGGCGCTCAGCTTTCTACAAAAAAAGACGCCGGGAACGGAGCGGGGCAAGCAGGAATCCAAGCGCGTAACGCTGTTACCGGTGCGGGAGGCGGATCGGATCGAGCTCACCACGGCGAAGGGAGCGTTGGTTTTCCAAAAACCCAAGGATGGGGAGTGGCAGATCGCCAAACCGGTGGAGACGGGTGCCGACGGAACCACCGTGGGCCAACTCCTTTCCGAGGTTCAGTTTGTGGAGAGGATGCAGACCCTGCCGAAAGAGGCCAACACGGAGGTCAACCGCCAGACCTTCGGTCTGGGGCAACCCAGCCGAACCCTGAAAGTGGCGACGCCGGAAGGGGAGCTGTCGGTGGAGATAGGCCGGGAGACGCCGATTGCCGGTGGTATCTTTGCGCGGGTCAGGCAACCCCGGCGCGGGGAGGAGCTGGTGGTGGTGCAGAATCAACTGGCGGAGGCGATGGACAAGGACCTGACGGCTTGGCGGGAAAAGCGGGTGTTTCCCTTGGTGATTCCGGAGGTGGAGGACTTCCGCTTGCGGCAGGGGGCGACGGAGGTGGAGATTCAAAAAACGGCGGAGGGGGCTTGGATCATCCGCAAGCCGGTGGAGGCACCCGCGGACCCTGGGGCCCTGAATAGCGTCTTGGGGGAGGTTTCGGCGTTGCGGGCGACGGATTTCGTCGCGGATTCCAAGGCGGATCCGGCCCTGTATGGCCTGACCGCGCCGGCGCAGTCTTTTGAGATCCGCACGAAGGCCACGAATCGCATTTTACAGATCGGCCAAGTCAATCCGCAGGACACCAACCAAGTCTTCGCGCGGATGGCCGACCGACCGTTTGTCTTCACCCTTCCCCGGGGGGCGCTGGAGCAGTTGGGGAAATTACCGGAACGGGTGCGGGATCGGCGATTGGCGACGTTTCCAGCGCCCAGCCTGATCGGGCAGATCGAGTTCGGGGGGCGGGGTGGGGAGTACCGGCTGGAAAAGCAGGGAGACGGCTGGGTGGCCGCTTGGGGCGGGAAGAGCCGGGCAGCGGATCCTGCCCGGGTGGACCGATGGCTGGACGCAGTGTTGAATTCGCGGGCCAATCGATTTCTGGCGACGGAAGATCCGGCCAAGCTGGGTTTTGCGAAGCCGAGGGTGACGGCCACGCTGTCTTGGCCCGTTCCCTCCACCAACGGCACCACGATGAAGACCGAGACCCTGAGCTTTGGTGAAGAAACCAAGGATGAGGTCTATGTGCAGAATTCGGCGATCACCGGAACCATGGCGACCACGGTGGCCTTGATCCGGGAAACGCCGGAGAATGCAATGGGCTGGCTGGAGCGGAGGTTGTTGCCGAAGGATTTCGGGTCTGTACGCGGGCTGATCTGGTCGTCGGGCGGACAGCGCAGGGAGTACCGGGCCGGTGAGGATGGCCGTTGGCGGGCGGCCGGGCCGGAAGCGGATATTCCGGAGGCGGCTGGGTACGCCACTAGGATTTTGGATTTGGAGGTGATTCGCTGGACGGGGGCCCCGGGCAAAAAGGAGTTCGGCAAGCCGGAGGTGGAGTTGGTGGTGGAGGGAGAGGGGAACAAGCGTACCCAGGTCACGCTGGGTCGGCCGCTGGCGGACGGAACCGCGCCGATCCGCCGGGAGGGCGGCGAATTTGCCGGGCTGGTGACGCGGCAGCAAGTGGAGTGGTTGAAGCGCGATCCCGGTTTATCCCCCTCGGCGACGCCTCCGGCGCCATCCGGAAGGTGACGGGGCCGGGCTTTCCGTTAGGCTGAAAGCATGGCCGACGGTGAAGATTCGCGCTCCAAGCGTGAGCGACTGCGCCCCCGTTTGTATGGCGTGGCCATCTATCTGGTCGCGGGGATCCTGTTGTTGCAGGTGATTTTTTGTCTCTCCGTTTTTGTGCTCCGCCCGTATGCAAAATCCAAGACCCCGGAAGGCATCCTGCGGCAGGAGCGGGTGCGGGCCACGGACGATCTGATGGGATCCATTTTCCGGTCCTTTGGGCAGGGTAAGAAGGACGAGGCGGAACCCCGGTCGGAAACCAACTCACTCCCGCAACCCTAAGCCATGCCGGAAAAGAGATCATTTTCGTGGGTTTGGGCGGCGGGTGTTTTGGTGGCGGTGCAGGTGGTGGTGCTGGCCGGGCTTTGGCAGTTGCGGCAAAGGGAAAGCCATCCGGCCGGCGGCTGGGATTTGGATCCGCAAGCGGCCCAGCGGGAGGCGGCCCAACAGCGGGACTCCCAGGAGGCCTTGAACAATCTGCCGCTGCCCACGGGCGCATCCCGATTGACGGTGGCGGGGGTGCAGTCGGCGGCCCCCGGCGGCGAGGATCTGCTCGCGCAAGCGCGGGAGTTGCAGTCCCAGGGGCAGCTGGAATTGGCCGACAAACTCCTGACCCAGGCCCGGCAAAAGGAGCCACAGAACCAGCGAATCCAGGTGGCGGCCGCGCTTTTGGCGGAGGCTCGTGAGGACACGACCGGGGCGTTGGCCCGATGGCGTGAGTTGATCCGGGCGAGTGAGCCTGGTGGAGCGGTCCGCAAGCTGGCCCTGGCCCGGGCTCATCTCGTGGAGGAGCGAATCCGGCTGGAGCAGGTGGCGCGCCTGCGGGAGGAAACGCTGGCCAAGCAACCGAGAAAGCTGGCCCTCACCGGGACGGAGGAGCGGTCCACCGGGGGCGGGGGGAAAAAAGTTGGGTGGCGGGTCCGGGCGGTGGAGGGTTCCGGGAATCTGGATCCCGCGAAAGTGTTGGTGCGGGTGTCTTTTTTCGAGCGGGGAGCGGACGGGGTGCTGCGGCCGGGTCAAGCGGCTCTTCCCCTGTGGGAACCCGGTCCGCCGCGCAAGCCAAATGACGGGGAGCGGTCGGTCGTGGCGGAGAGCCGGCCGACTGCGGGCGGCAAGTATGCAGGGTATGTGTGGCAACTTTATTACGGTGACGAACTGCAGGATGAGCGGATCAGTCCAGCATCCCTGCGCGGGGTCTTGCGTGAAAAACCACGGAGCTGACGGGGCTCGAACCCGCAACCCCCGCCGTGACAGGGCGGTGCTCTAACCAGTTGAGCTACAGCTCCAGCTGATCAAAATCATAGCGATGGCCGAAACAAGACCAAGTCGGGATTTGCCAGCGCCAGTGGTGGTGGTGGGAAGCGGGATCGCCGGGTTGAGTTTTGCCCTCAAAGCCACGAGGCATGCGCCCGTGTTGCTGCTCACGAAAAAAAATGCGGTGGAGTCGAACACGAATTATGCCCAAGGGGGCATTGCCTGCGTGACCTCGGCGGAGGATTCCTATGAATTGCATGTGCGGGACACGCTGGAGGCGGGGGCGGGGCTTTGCCATGAGGAGGTAGTCCGGCAGGTGGTGGAGGAAGGGCCGGCGCGGGTGGCTGAACTGGTGGAGTTGGGGGTAAAATTCACGGAGCGGGAGGAAGGGGGTGGAGGACCCGACTTGGGCAAAGAAGGGGGGCACACCAAGCGGAGGGTTCTGCATGCGGGGGACATCACCGGAAAGGAACTGGAGAGGGCCTTGCTGTCGGCGGTCCGATCCCATCCGCGGATCACGGTGCGGGAAAACATGGTGGCGATCGACCTGATCACCACCAAAAAACTCAAGCGGAGGGGTCCGAACCGGGTAGTGGGTCTTTACGCTTTGAATGCGAATCGTAACCAGGTGGAAGCAGTGGCGGCGGCCGCGGTGGTGTTGGCCACCGGCGGGTGTGGGAAATGTTACCTGTATACGACCAACCCGGCGATTGCCACGGGGGACGGGGTGGCCATGGCCTATCGGGCGGGGGGGGCAGTGGCGAATCTGGAGTTTGTGCAGTTCCATCCGACCTGCCTGTTTCATCCGGACGCGCAGACTTTTTTGATTTCAGAAGCCCTACGCGGGGAGGGGGCCCGGGTGGTGAATGCCCGAGGGGAGGATTTCACCAAGGAAACCGATCCCCGGGGCTCGCTGGCTCCGCGGGACATCGTGGCGCGGGCGATCGACGGGGAGATGAAGGAAAGCGGGGCGCCCTGCGTTTACCTGGACATACGGTCGCGGGGCGCGGAGTTTCTCGCCCAGCGTTTTCCGGAGATCACCGGAACCTTAAGAAAGCTGGGGATCGATCCCGTCCAGCAACCGATTCCGGTGGTGCCGGCGGCTCACTATCAGTGCGGCGGAGTGAAAGCCAAACTGGATGGACGGACCAGCCTGGCAGGTCTGCTGGCCTTGGGAGAGGTGGCTTGCACGGGTTTGCACGGGGCCAACCGGCTCGCCAGCAATTCCCTGCTCGAGGCGCTGGTGATGGCCCATGAGGCCGCCGAAAAGTTGCCGGAGTCCCTGGCCGCTGCCCCGAAGGGCGACCGGTTGCCACTTTGGAAGGAGGGCCAAGCCCATGATGCGGACGAGCTCGTGGTGATCACCCACAACTGGCGCGAGATCCGGCAGTTGATGTGGGATTACGTGGGCATCGCTCGGACGACGAAACGGCTGCGGCGGGCCAAATCGCGGCTACGTTTGTTGTTGCAGGAGGTTGAGGAGTTCTATTGGGACTTTCGAGTGACGCCGGATTTGCTGGAGCTACGCAACCTGGCACTTTGCTCCGCTTTGATTGTGGAGTCGGCCCTACGCCGGCGGGAGAGCCGGGGTCTCCATGCCAACGCGGACTATCCGGGGTTGGCAAAAATCGCAAACGATACGGTAATCAAAGCGGGCGAATTGTGAACTAAGCCGAGCGGGCGGTTTGCCACCAAGCGAGGAGGGAAAGGACGGCCCAGAGGGAGCGGCGGTGGTCGGATTGGCCGGACAGATGTTCCTCCGTCATGCGACGGACGGCAGCAGGGTCGAGAATACCGGTAGAGGCGACGAGAGAGGATTGGGAAAGATCAAGCGCCCAGGATTTCAGGTCTTGGTGGAGCCAGGCGGCGACCGGCATGGCGAAGCCGGCCTTTTTGCGTCGTAGAATGGATTTGGGAAGATCACGGAGGAGAGCCTCGCGCAGGATAATCTTGGTCTGGCGTCCGCGAAGTTTGTAGTCGGAGCGGAGCGAAAAGGCGTGGGTGACGAGATCGACGTCCAGGAAGGGAACTCGCACTTCCAAGGAGTGGGCCATGGAGGCGCGGTCGACCTTCATGAGGACACACTCCTGCAAGTAGAGCTTGGTGCAGAGGTAAAAGAGGCGTTCCAAGCCGCCGGAGAGGCCGCTGCGTTGGGCCAACCGGGTGACATCCTCAAAAGGATTGGCGCGGTGGAGTTGGTTCCTGGCATCGGCGGAGAGAAGGTCCCGGCGCTCCGGGTTGCCGCAGGCTCCCATCCAAAGGAGGAAACGAATTTCCGGAGGAAGCCCGAGACCTTTGATGAATTGGGCCAACAGGAATGGGAGACTTTTGTAGTTGTGGGAGACCGGTAACCGCTGGATGACATGGTTGATGGCGTCACGGAGGGCGACGGGGAGAAAAGAAAGGCGTTCCAGCAACAGATGGGCCTGGAAGCTGGGGTAGCCGGCAAAGAGTTCGTCCCCGCCATCCCCGCCGAGGACGGTTTTGACCTTCGTGGCGGCCAGACGGGATAAGAACCAGGTCGGGACGAGCGAGGCATCGCCTAAGGGTTCGTCGAGGCCGGAGTAAATCTTGGGGAGGGCGGAGACGACTTCCGAGGGAGAAAGAGTTTGGTGGTGGTGCTCGGTGCCCACCCGACGGGCCACCTGCTCGGCAAAAGGAAGCTCGTTGTAGGAGGCTTCGGAGAAGCCGATGGAAAAGGAGTGAAGTTTTTTCCCGGCCAAGGGAGCGGCCAAGGCGGCGATGGCGCTAGAGTCGATGCCGCCGCTCAACAGGATACCGACCTCCACATCGCTGCGGAGCTGGTAGCGAACCGCCTCTTGCAGAAGTTCGCGGGTCTTTTCTGCAGATTCGTCGAAGGTGCCGGCTCCGACGGGATTGTCCTCGATCGGCAGATCCCAAAAATAGTCCGTGCGGCGACCCGCGGGGGACCAGACCAAGGCTTGCCCCGGTTCCAGCTTGCGGACGCCGGCGTAGGCCGTGGAAGGAGCGGGGATGTAACCGAAAGCCAGGTACTTATTGATGGAAGCAGAATCCAGGCCTGGCCGAAGGCCGGGATATTTCAGCAGGGAGCGGAGTTCCGAGGCAAAGATCAATTCGCCCCGGTGATTGGAGAAGTAAAGGGGTTTGATGCCGAGGGGGTCGCGGGCGAGCGTGAGGCGCTTTTCCCGAGCATCCCAAATGGCGAAGGCAAACATACCGTTAAGACGGCGCAGGCAGTCGGGGCCGTCCTCGGCCCAGGACTGGAGGAGAACCTCCGTGTCGGACTGGGTGCGGAAGACGGCACCGCGGGTCTCGAGATCCCGGCGAAGCTCCAGGTAGTTGTAGATTTCACCGTTGAAAACCAGGTGCCAGCGGCCGTCGGCGGAGGACATGGGTTGGGCGCCCCCGGCAAGATCGAGGATACTCAAGCGGCGGTGGCCGAGGCGGATGGCGGCATCGGCATAGGCGCCTTCGGCATCCGGACCGCGGTGGGTCAAAGCGCAGGTCATCGCCGCCAGCGCCTTCTCCGGAGAGTCCGGCTGGTAACGAAGCGTGGTGAAACCGGCGATACCGCACATCGTTTGAGGTTCGAGGACAAGGGACGAGGTTTCAAGCGGCTTGGTGGGTGAGGCGGAAGGTTTAGGTGGAAGGCGACTTGGAAGCATGGGCGCTACAGGCATAGTCGGCGGATGCGCGGCGGAGTTTCCAGGTTGGATCGGTGGGGGTTGGCAGTGTTTGCGGCGGCGGTGGTATTTCCTTTTATGGGGTCTTTTGGGCTGTTGGAACCGGATGAGGGAAGATTTGCCCAGATCGGGAGGGAAATGGCGGCCAACGGAAACTTTCTGGTGCCGCACCTCAATGGGATTGAGCAGTTTTACAAGCCTCCGCTGGTGTACTGGCTGAATGCGGTTTTTTACAAGTTGATGGGGGTTTCGGAGTGGACGGCCCGGTTGCCCTCGGCCCTGGCTTTTTTCGGGGTCATCTGGCTCACCGGATGGATGGGATGGCAGCTAGCGGGTCGGGCCGTGGGATGGTGTGCGGCCTTGATGCTGGCGTCGATGGTGGAGCCGTATGCCCTAGGCCGTCAGATCACTTTGGACATGACGCTGACCTTTTGGATTACGGCGGCGTTGGCCTGTTTGGTGCAAAGGGCGACGGGAACCGGCAAACGCAGGGCGGGTTTCCTTTTCTTTTTGTGCATGGGGCTGGGCTTTTTGGCCAAGGGTCCGATGGCGTGGGTGGTGCCGGGGGTGGCTGGCCTGGCTTGGACCTGGGCCGCGCAAAGGAAGGGCCAGCGTTTGGGGTTGCCTTGGACCCTGGGTTTGGGGCTGACGGTCGGAGTGTCGTTGAGCTGGTTTGTGGCGGTCAGTCTGAAATTTCCGGAGTTATGGGGATATTTTGTGGGTTACGAACTGATGGATCGTTTTACCAGCACCACGCACGGCCGGTCCAAGCCGTGGTGGTTTTTTATTCCGATCGTGCTGGTGGGCACGATTCCTTGGACAGGTTTTCTACCGGGGCTGGCCGCGCGGGCTTGGCACAAGTTCCGTCACGCAGAGTTTACGCCCCCGCAGTGGGCGCTCGGCGCGGCGGTGGTGATTCCGTTTTTGGCGGTGAGCTCGAGTGGTTCCAAGCTGCTGACTTACATTCTGCCGATTTTTCCGCCGCTGGCGCTGGCCTTGGCGTGGTGGCTGAATCGCCTTGGAGGGGAAGGATGGAAAAAAGCCGGTTGGGGTGTGGCCTTGGGTCTTTTGCTGGCCTGGGGACCGGGGCTGGCCTCGGTGCAGTGGTTTTGGGATGAGGCCAAGGAGGCGGCGCCGTCCTTTCCGTATTTGGGGGCGGCCACGGTCTTGGCGCTAGGCCTTTTGATCCACTGGGGAAGCTGGTTGCGCAGGCAAGAGGTGGTTTGGAAAGTAGCTTTGGTGGCGGGTGTGGCGCTGGTGTTGTGGCATGGGGCCTGCCTCCAGATGGGCCGGATTAATGACCTGCTGGGCCGGCAGGCGAGCGTGCGGAGCCTGGCCGAATTGACCCACGAGCATGATCCGGACCGGATTTTTATTTATCGGGCACGGGCGGCGGGCTTTTTGTTCACGCTGGACCGCCGTTGCTGGATCAACCCGGCGGATGCCGACGTGGTGGTTTTTCCCAGCGGCGAGGCCAAGGGAAGGTTTTTTGAAAAGCCAAACGATCTGATTCGGGGGCTAGGGGCCGGGCAAAGGGCGGAGGGAATCACCCTGCGGCATGTTTTTCAATCGGATTTTGATCCGGACCGGTGGCAAGTGGTGGGTCGGGCGGGAAGTTTTCTGCTGGTGCGGGCGTATGGGGAGTGAGTGCCGGTGGAGGGGATCGAACCCACACGCCCTTGCGGGCAACGGATTTTGAGTCCGTCGCGTCTGCCAGTTCCGCCACACCGGCTTCGAACCGAATAGAATCCTCCCAGCGTGGGCTTCCGACAAGGGGTTTTCCCGCGAGGGGAATCAGCTACGATTGGTTATGGCGAAGCGATGGCTACCACCTCTGGCGGCCGCCGGTCTCTTGGGGCTGCTGATTTGGATTCTCAATCCCCCGCAACCAGAAATTTCATCCGAGGAAACCACCTCGAAAAATGGCGAATCCTCCGCGAGGTTTGTCGGCGAACCGCGGGCGACTTCCTCGCAGTCGACCAGCAGAAAATCGCAGACCCCTCCGGTGGCTGACCTTGAGACCGGAGCGGGAAAGGAAATTCCTGGCGAGAAAATTTTGATTTTCCGGGATGAGGCGGCCTACCGGAGGTTTCTTTCGTCGATGCCCGGCGGCGATCTGCTCGGCAAAATTGACAGGCTTCGGGCCATCCGGATCCGGGACGGCGACTGGCTGCGTTCCCAGATCCAGAATTCTGGAACTGTGCAAGCGCCCAACTACTACATCGAGGCACCCCGGGTACCTTTGGATTTCAAGGAGAAGGGAGACGCCCTTTATGAGGGGGTAGGAGCCAAAAGCCTGGAGTTGATGGGGGCGGGCGAGGTGGCTGGGGACTGGGGCAAAGCTGTGGTGGTGGCCGTGATGGATACCGGCCTTTCCGCCCCGACCGCCGGGGGAATGGATGAGGGTCATGGCACGGCGATGGCCTCTTTGATTGGGGGTGCTTCCCGCCCGGCCCGCGGGGCGGCGCCTGGGGCCAAGCTGCTCGACTTTCCGGTGCTGGGGAAAGACGGGATCGGGGACGCATTTTCCCTGGCGGAGGCGATTTTCGAAGCGGTGGATCAAGGTGCCCGCGTGATCAACATGAGCCTGGGATCATCGGGGGACAGTGCGGTGGTGCGTGAGGCGGTGGCCTACGCGCTTTCCAAAAAGGTGGCCTTGGTGGCGGCGGCGGGAAACGAATCGGTGAATCGGGTCAACTATCCCGCCGCTTATGAGGGGGTGGTGGCGGTGGCGTCCGTGGACGCCTCCCGTCAGCACCTTTATTTTTCCAACCGTGGTCCGCAGGTGGCCGTGGCCGCGCCGGGCTATGAGGTGGTGGCGGCCTGGCCGGGACAAAAATACGTCGAGGTGAGTGGAACTTCCGGTGCCACGGCCCTGGTTAGCGGAGTGATCGCCGCTCTCTTGGCTAAGGAGCCGGGGTTGACTGGGGCGCAGGCAGCCCAATTGATCGCAGAATATGCCGACGACATCGGTGGGCCGGGCCGGGATGAGGAGACCGGTCGCGGATTGGTGAACCTGCAGCGGGTGCTGGAGCGGAACGAGCGGGGGATCGTGGATGTGGCGGTGGCGGGCGTAACCCTGCAGGAGGAGGGCAGCCTGGGCCGAGTAACCGCGGGAATACAAAATCGGGGCACGGAGACGGTCAACTCCCCGATTTTAGAGATCACGATCGGGAATGAGCGGAGAAAATTTTATTTCGGGTCGCTGGCGCCCGGGCAGACGGCAGCGGAAAGCCTCCGCTTCGACCTGAAGCAAGCACAGCGGGAGGGAGGGATCGGGGCGGGGGCGGCGGCAAGTGTTCGCGGAGATCAACGGGGTGGGAACGATTTGTGGTCGGGGTATTTTCGAATTTCCAAGGAAAAGTAAGCAGGTAAATTGCGGTCATGGATACCGAGGACATTTCCTATGTGATGCGGTGCATTGTGGTCATCGCCGTGCTCCTGGGGGTGGCTGGCCTGGTGTTTACTTTCAATGTGCTTTTGGAAACGCCGCAGTTTACGAATTTGCTGAGAACGCTGGGCTGGCATTAAAGCTGGGCCGCGCCGGTGTGCGCCTCCCCGGATAACCGTTTTTGGGAGATTTAGCTGGAGGGACGGCGACGCGAGGAGGTGTCCGCAAGGTTTTCCTCGTCCTCGAGTTCCTGACGCCATTTGCGGCTGATGTGGGGCCGAATGAATCCATAGATCAAATAGCCCGTGAAAAGAACCGCCAGCGAGTAGCGGTAGGTCTGCACGATCAGGGCCAGCAGGGCCACGATGAGGAGCATGCGCGGAACCGGTCGCTGGGTTCGCCAATCGATGGTCTTGAAGCTGGGGTAGCGGGCCTTGCTGAACATCATGAAACTGAGGAAGAGGAGCAGGCCGGCGAGGAGGTATTTCCAGTCGCCGATGACCCGGTCGGATTCGTAGTACTGAAGGAGGAGCAGCGTGACGGAGGCGACGAGGCCGGCGGCCGCAGGGATGGGGAAGCCGGTGAAGTCCTTGGCGCGGTTGGCTGGGTCGGGTTGGGCGGTGAGCGAATTAAAACGGGCCAGACGCATGGCCCCGCAGACAAGATAAATGAACGCAATCATCCAGCCGATACGGGCGGGAAGCTCGGCCAGCACGATCTTGAAGACGAGCAAGGCCGGGGCGATGCCGAAGGAAATGACATCGGCAAGGGAATCAAACTCCCGGCCAAAGGCGCTTTCTTGGCCGCCGAGGCGGGCGAGGCGGCCGTCAAGCATGTCGAAAATCAAGGCCCCCAGAATCCAGAGCAGGCTGGTTTCGTAGGGGGCGATCCAGTTGCCGTTTTCCGCCGCCTGCATGAGGCTGCCTTGGATGATCTGGAGAACGGCCATGAAGCCGCAGAATAGGTTTCCCGCCGTCATGAGACTGGGGAGGAGATAAGCCGCACTTTTGGGCGACGGCAGTTTGGCGCGAATTTTTAGGCGGGCCATGTGGCGAGAACGGTTTCGCCTCCTTTCACCCTTTGGCCAACCTGGACCTGAACTGAGCAGGCCGAGGGAACATAAAGATCGGTGCGGGAGCCGAAGCGGATCATCCCGATCCGCTCGCCGCGGTGGACCCAATCCTGCGGATTTTTCCAGGCGACGATGCGGCGGGCAATGAGGCCGGCGATCTGCCGAACCAAGACGGGACCACGGGGGCTTTGCAAAAGCCAGGTCTGGTTTTCATTGCGGAGATCGACTTCGAGATGGCGGGCATCCAGGAACTCTCCGGCGGAGTAATGGGTTTTTGCGATTTGGGCGTCGCAGGGACTGCGGTTGACATGGACATCCAGGACGGAGAGGAAGATGCCCACGCGGCGGAGTTTGCCCAAGCCGAAGCAGGGGTCATCGGACTCATCCACGCAGATCACCTTGCCATCCGCAGGGCTGACCAGAGCGAGGGGGTCTGCCGGCGGGGTGCGGTGGGGGTCGCGGAAGAAGAGGAGGAGGCCTGCCAGCAGGAGGGCGGCCAGACCGGAGGGGATCCACCAGCCGAGCCAGAGACAGGCGCCCAGGAGCACGGCGGCGCCGATCAGGAAGGGTCTTGCTTCGGTCAACGGCATCGTGGATTTTTAGGGGAGAGGCGTTGTTGTTGAAAGCCGTTAACGATGAGGGTTGGGGCTCCGGATACCCGGTCACGTACTCCCGTTCCCTGACTTTTGTCCTGACCCACGATTGCCCGTGGCACTGTTCCTACTGTGGGTTTCGGACCGATGCGGAGGGTCTGTTGTCCGAGGCCAAGCTTGAGAGGCTTTTAGCCGAGGCGGCGGGGCAAGGGGCCAAGGAAGCCCTCCTGATTTCGGGGGAGCGGCCGGACAGCCTGCCCCCCATCCGCGGGGAACTGGAGCGACGGGGGTTTTCCGATTTTTGGGACTTTGCCAACCATGTGGCGGACCGATGTGCAGAGGCCGGATTTTTCCCCCATGGGAACTTTGGCCGGATGGGGGAAGGGGAGTTGGCGCGGATTCGGCCCCATTTCGTCTCCATGGGAATGATGTTGGAGAGTGCCGAGGATCATTTGCAGATGGCACCGGAGAAAAAGGCAGCGGGAAGGGTGGCGGGAATTAAGGCGGCCGGACGGGCTGGAGTTGCATTCACCAGCGGAATTTTGGTGGGGTGGGGTGAGTCCCAAACCTCACGGCTGAAGTCGCTGGAGACATTGGCGGAACTGCATGCCGAACATGGGCAATTGCAGGAGATTTTAATCCAGCGTTACGTACCCAACGAAGGATCCCGTTGGCCGGTGGGGAAAGCACCGACTTTGGCTGAGTATGAGGAGATGATGATGCGGTGGAAGGAGTGGGCGCCCGGAGTCGCCATTCAGATTCCGCCCAACCTGGAGCCGCGCTGGCCAGAGCTTCTGCCTTGGCTCGATGACCTAGGGGGAATTTCCTGGGCCAAGGACGAGGTGAACCCGACGAGTCCTTGGGAAAGAGTTGAATTCTATGTGGAGAAATGCCGAGATGCCGGCCGGGAGTTGGTGGAGCGGCTGCCGATTTATGAATCTCATATCAGCGAACGTTGGCTGGCACCGGCCTGGTTGCCGCGAGGGTTGGCTTTTCGGGCCGAGGTGACGGCATGAAGGATTTCTGGAGGCTGCCGCTGGCTGAATTGACCGAGCGGGCCCGGGAGGCCGTCCAAGCCGTCCACGGGAACACCGTGACCTACGTGGTCAACCGCAACGCCAATTTCACGCGGGTCTGCCAAGTGGGCTGTGCGTTCTGCGGGTTTGGGCGAAGGCCGGGAACGGTCGGTGCCACCTCCGACACGATTGACCAGGTGGTGGCACGGGTGGCTAAGACCCCTTGGGTGACGGAGGTTTGTCTGCAAGGCGGGATCGATCCCAATTTGTCGCCCGATTATTACTTCGACCTGGTGCGGGCGCTGCGCTCCGCGTTCCCGAGGGTGCATCTGCACGCTTTTTCCCCGATGGAAATTGATTCGCTGTGCGAAAAGGCGGGCCAGGAGCCGGAGGAGATGGTGGTGCGGCTGCGGGCGGCCGGGGTGGGCAGCATTCCGGGGACCGCGGCGGAAGTTCTCGTGAACCGGGTGAGGAGAAAGATTTCCCGCAATAAGTTGCCGGCGGAACGTTGGATCCGGGTTGTCCGGGCCGCCCATTTGGCGGGGCTACGCTCCAGCGCAACGATCATGTTCGGGCACGTGGAGACCTGGGATGACATCCGGGCCCACTTCGAAGTGCTGCGCCGGATTCAGGGGGAGACCGGGGGATTCACCGAGTTCGTGCCGTTAGCTTTCGTGCCTTACGAAAACCGGCTTGGGAAAATGCTGGCCCAACGTCATGGGGGCATGGCGCGACTTGAGATGCGAATCCGGCGTCGGGCCCGAAGGTTGTATCCGTTGGCCCGGCTGAGTTTGGGGGACTTAATTCCGAATCTGCAGACCAGCTGGGTGAAGCTGGGGGTGGAAGGGGCGGCCGAATCGCTGGATTGGGGCTGCAATGATTTCGGGGGCACCCTGTATGAGGAATCGATCACGCGTTCGAGCGGGGGAAGGCACGGGGAGCGGCTGGAGCCCGAAGCGATCGAGGCGGCCATCCGTCGGGCTGGGCGGATTCCACGGCGCCGGACCACCCTGTACGGGGTTGTGAAAAACCCGTTTTCGCTCGGAAAAAAGAGTTGTCAGCCGTCCCCGGAAGGGCATTTTGCCCTCTGATTCGACAACGAAACCCAAACCAAGGAGACAGAACCCATCATGGCTAGAAAACCCAATGCAGCATTCATGAAACCCGTCCAGCCGGACGCCGTCCTCGCCGCCATCGTCGGAAGCAAGCCGCTTCCCCGGACCGAGCTAACGAAGAAACTGTGGGCGCACATCAAAAAGAAGGGCCTGCAGGACAAGAAAAACAGGCGGATGATCCACGCGGACGAGTTGCTCAAGCCCCTTTTCGGCGGGAAAAGCTCCGCCAACATGTTTGAGCTGACCAAATACGCCAGTAAACACGTTAAATAAGTCTTTCTTTCCGGGGTAGCGGAACCTGTTCCGCCGCCTTGGCAAGGCGAGCTTGAGATACCCCGTCGGGGCACATCCCCGGCGGGGTATTTTTTTGTCTGGTGATTCGTTAGAATTTCCGTTAGGATTTCTAACTTATGGATCTAACAAAATTGACTGCTAAAGAGTTCGGCCGGATCGTTAAACTTCTGCGCCGAAAAGAAAGCCTTGAGAAGAAACTAGGCCAGGTGGAGCGTTCGGTGGCTAAAGTGGTGGGTGTTGGTGCCTCCATGGTGGCGCGGCGGGCCCGCCGGATTGCATCGGGTCGGAGCCGGATCGGCCGCCGGGGTCGTCCCAAGGGTCGCCGTTCGACCGGGCGCAAATTCGGTCGGCGGGGTGGTTTACGCAACGTCGTCCTCAAGCAGTTGAAGCGGGCTGGAAAGGCCGGGCTTAAGATCAAAGATCTGGCTGGCAAACTGAACATTCAGCGCCAGCGCTTGGATACCTGGTTTTACCAGAACATAAAAAAGGTCCGGGGTTTGAAGAAGGTTGGGCCGGGCCACTACCACCTGCGCGGATAAACGGCGGACGAGGTAGGATTCGAACCTACGAGCGCCTTGCGGCGCCTGCGGTTTTCAAGACCGCCGCGTTCAACCACTCCGCCACTCGTCCCTGCCTTACTCTTTAGAGGAAAGCCGCCCCCATGGCGAGTTCAGGTCCCTTGCGTCTGACCGTGATCGGGGCGGGTTTTTTGGGCCGAGTGGTGGCGGAAGAAGCCCAGCGAGGGGGGTGGCAGGTCTGGCCGGTGGTTCGGTCCCAAGAGTCCGCAGGATCTTTGCAGCCGGACTTTCCCAACGCGGTGGCGGCGGATGCGGTCTTGCCGGAGTTCTGGGATCGGCAGGCACCGGCCTGCGAAGGGATGGTATGGTCGATGGCTCCTTCCCGGGCGAGGCCTGAGGACGACTTCCTAGCCATGCATCGACAGGGAGCGGTGCGGGCTGCCCGGTGGGCTCGCCTCCGCCGAATTCCCTATGTCTACATATCCTCCACCTCGGTTTATGCGGAGGATGGAGGAGCGTGGGTGGATGAAGAAGCTCCCGTGGCGACAAAAGAGGCGCGGTCGCAAGCCATGGTGGAGGCTGAGCAGGCCTGTCGAGAGGCCGGGGGTAGCGTGCTGCGCTGCGCGGGGCTATATGGAAGAGCCCGGGTGTTGAAAACGGACGACGAAGGTCCCGAGCGTTGGCTGAACCTGATCCATGTCGAAGATGCGGCACGGGCGGTCGCGATCGCCCTGAGGAATCCCGGTCTGGTTCTTAATGTCTGTGAAAATGAGCCGAGGCGTCGCGGAAGGCCGGATGGCCAGTGGCCGGAAGGCATGCGGCGAGCCCGACGCAACAAGCGGGTGAGCAATGCCCGGCTGCGAGCCTTGGGATGGAGGACGATGGCGGTTATCCCGGACGAGAACTTAAAGCCGGCTTAAGTCAGAGATTCCAACCGCGCGAAAGAACCAGATTGGTTCCGGTCACCGAGTCGGCTTCCGGAGAAAGCAGGTAACGAACCGCGCAATAAATTTCGCCAAAGGTTACGGCCCTTCCCCCGGGTAGGGAGCGGGGCGGGGGGAGGTCGATGCTGTTTTCCAGGTAACCCGGCGAAATGCAGTTCACGGTGATTCGGCGGGGGGCCAGTTGGGCGGCAAAGGAACGGGTGAGTAAAAGAACCCCCACTTTGCCGACATGATAGCCCGGGGCCATTTTTCGGGCGGTCAGCCTTTCGCAGGCCGAATCGCCAAGATTCACGATCCTGCCGCCGGATTTTGGAAAAAGTGACAACGCCGCCTGGGTGCAAAGAAACGTGGCGGTGGCCGTGCTCTCCAGCCCCTGCTGCCAGTCGCTCGCCCGGGAACCTAGCCATGGCACCGGTTGATAGGTGCCGGCGTTGTTGATGAGGACGTCGAGACGGCCGAACTTTTGGCGAATCTTCCGAAAGAGGCTTTCGACCTGCGCAGGCCGAGCCAGATCGGCACCCAACGCCTCGGCCAGGCCTCCTTCGCGGCGGATAGTTTGGACAAGGGATACCGCGCGGCTGCGACCGCTGCGGTAGTGAATGACCACCGCATAGCCATCCCGGGCCAACTCCGTGGCGAGGAAGGCCCCGAGGCCGCGGGAGGCTCCGGTAATGAGGGCGACGGGGCGGGAAGATCTCATGACAGCACGCCCAGGGTGCGCGCCACGGCCCGGACTTTGGGAATTTCGTGGGTCCGGAGAAGATCCGTTTTGCCCAGAATGGCGAGTACGGCAAAGAGGGCTTCGGCGGAACGCACCTCGTCGGCGAAAAATTCAAAGGCGTGGGGCAGGGCTTGGCAAACGGGCCAGCCCAAGGTGCGGAGTCGAAAAGAATGGAGAAAAGTCTCCGCTTGGTAACGGATCCGGGCGGCACTGTCCTGCAGATTGCGGTAGTAGAATCCCAAGCCCGGGTCGATCCAAATGGCTTGAACCCCGAGGGCGACGGCACGCTCGGTCTCTTGGTGAAAATAGTCCCGCAAGGCGGCGGCATGATCGGGGGAGCGGGCGAAGTCGCCAACCTCCCGAACATTGCTGCCTTGGACATAACAGAGAATGAGGCCGGCCCCGTGGTCTGCGACCATCCGGTAGACTTCCTCGGAGGGGTTGGCTCCCGTGAGATTGAGGACAGCGGCGCCGGCCTCGAGGCAGGCCCGGGCGGTGGCAGGCTGGTAGGTTTCCACCGACAAAAGAAAACCCTGCGGAGCGAGTTCGCGCAGGACGGGGAGCAGGGTGCGCGTCTGGGTCTCCGCATCCACGCGGGCGGCATGCGCGAGGGAGGATTCGGCGCCGAGATCGACAAGCTGGGCGCCCTCCGCACGGAGGCGATGGATACGCTCGATGGCGGATTCGGCGGAGAGCACGACGCTTTCCCGGTACCAGGAATCGGCACTGAAGTTGACAACCCCCATGAGGTGAGGGCGATCCGCGGAGCGGAAGGGAACGCCTTTAATGGAAAAGTCCCGGACGCAGGCGGAAAGATCTCCGCGGAAATCGCGAGCCAGGCTGGCCAAAGATTCCAAGGAAAGCATACCCCAACTCTAGAAGTTTTGGCGGGGGCGAGCGATAGCCGGGATCGACGGGGTGGGGGGTCTGACCCCATGGTTTGGCCATGGCGGGAAAGTTGATGACGCAGGCAGAATTGATGGCCTGGGAGCAGAAGGCCCGCAAATGGGTGTTCGCGGGCCTGATTGGCCTGGTGACGGGAATTTTCGGATTCGGCCTGCTCACCCTGGAGATCAGCTACCGGATGTTAAAACAGGCGCCGGTGATGACGGAGGCGTTCCTCCGGATCTCCGCGGATCCGCGTGTCCGCCAAGCGCTCGGAGAGCCGATCCGGATGGGTTGGGCCGTCACCGGGGAGTTGGAGGACCTACCCGATCAAGGGACGGCCCGGATGGACTTCACCCTGCGGGGCCCGCAAGGAGCGGCAACGGTTAAAATGCGGGCGGAGAAAAGCCCGACTGGGACATGGCGTTTCCTCTTGTTGGAGGTCAAGCCGCCGCACGCCGCAGAAATCTCGTGCGCAGACGGCTGAGCTAGTTCTGGGAGCCGCCTTTGGCCGCTTCGACGGGCATCGCCTCGGCGACCGCTTCCTTGCTTTCCACAATGGTTTCCAGAGCGGCGTCCAACCGATCCAGCCCGTGTTTAAGGATGATGGTCTGAATATGGCTGAGGTAGTGGGGATCCGGGCAGTAGCCAGCCGAAAGGATCTGCGAAACAAATTTCACGCCAGACTTCTCGCCGATGTGGCGGCTGTATCGGCTGTTGGTAAGGAGAAAGTCGCGGTACCCCTGGAAGCCGGCGGCCAAGTTAGGGTAGGCGCGAAAATCGGCGGTGGTTTCCATGCCTTGGTCACGGGTGGGCATATTGAGGGCACGCGGGCCGGTCCAACTGTCGAAGGCCTTCATCCCAAAATAATTGTTATATTCCTTGGCAAGGATGCTGTTGCCGTAGCCAGATTCAAATATGGCCATGGCGATGACAGCCGAGGCGGGAATCTGGGTGGTCGTTTGGATCATCATGGCCTCCGGAATAGCGGACTCCAGAAAGCGGCGTTGGCGACCTTGGGCGGATTCGAGGATTTTGGAAATGCGAGTCGCCAGACCGAGGACGTCGGTAGTGGCGGAGTTTTGAGAGGCAATGAGGCGGGCGATCTGGAGATCACGTTCTTCCAGCTCGCGGCGCTGGGCAAGGCGGTCTTGGAGGGATTGCCATTTTTCCTCAAGGTAGCTTTTGGAAAGGGCGGCGGAAAACCGGGTGACGCCGACCAGGGAAATGACGGCCACGGCAAAGAGCACCAACCAAAGCATGTTGGAAACGACAAGCGTTCCAAAAAGACCGAGCCGAAAAGGTGCTTTTTTGTGGAAAGTCTTTTTGGCCACCGCTTGGGTCAGATCGA
>VHDM01000006.1 GCA_016876055.1 Verrucomicrobiota bacterium | reverse complement strand
GCAAGGACGAGCAAAAGCTTTCCCTTTCCGTCCGGCACCTCGAACCGAACCCGTGGGACGAGATCCATCTGCGTTACCCGGTGGGCCGCCCGGTCAAGGGCGTGGTGCGCAACACCACCGCCTACGGGGCCTTTGTGGAGTTGGAGGAGGGCATCGACGGGATGATCCACGTCTCCGACATGTCCTGGACCCGCAAGCCGGCCCACGCCTCCGAAGTTGTCAAAAAGGGCGATGCCGTCGAGGCCCAGGTCCTTGGTATCGACAAGGCCAACCAACGCATCTCCCTTGGCTTGAAACAGCTCGCCGAGGATCCGTGGAAGTCCGTCGAGGACCGCTTCAAGATCGGCCAAAAGATCAAGGGCACCGTGAGCAAGGTCGCCAGCTTTGGTGCGTTCATCGCGCTCGAGGGTGATCTCGACGGCCTCGTCCACATCTCCCAAATCTCGGAAGAGCGCATCGCCAAGGTCAAGGACGTGCTCAAGCCCGGCCAGGAAATCGAGGCCCGCGTCATCCGCCTCAACAAGGCGGAACGCCGCATCGGTCTTTCCATCAAGGCCGCTTCCTACTCGGACGCCGAGTTCGAGCGGGAGCGCGTCGCCATGGAGGATTCCTCCAAAGGCACCGACTTCCTCGGCGGAATGGAAGCCGCCTTCGAAAAGGCCGAAGAGGAATATCGCCCCGGCGAAGGCAAGCCCAAGGAGTAACCCGGTCCCTGGTCGCCTCACGCGATCCTGCCCGGAGTCGCCCCCATGCCGTCCGACGAGATCCTCCTCGAAACCGAGGAGAAAATGGAAAAGACCCTCCGCAAGGTGGAGGAGGATTTCCAGGGCGTCCGCACCGGCAAGGCCTCGCCCCAGCTGGTCGAAAACCTCCGCGTCGACGCCTACGGCACCGCCATGCGCCTCAAGGAACTGGCCGGCATCACCGCGCCGGAACCCCGCCTGCTCCTCGTCCAACCGTGGGACGCCGCCAACGTCGACCCCGTCCGCAAGGCGTTGGAAGAGTCCCAGCTCGGCATCAGCCCGCAGGTGGACGGTAAGCTCATCCGCCTGCCCATTCCCCAACTCTCCGAGGAGCGCCGCCGCGACCTCATCAAGCTGATCGGCAAACTCGCCGAGGACGGCCGCGTTGCCATCCGGCACGAACGCCGGCACGGCTTGGAAGCCCTGAAGAAAGAGCAGAAGGACGGCAAGATTACCGAGGACGAACTTTCCCTTGGCGAAAAGGAAGTCCAGAAACTCACCGACCAGTACGTCGGCAAGATCGACGGCCTCGTCTCCGGCAAGGAAGCCGAGCTCCTTAAGGTCTGAACAAGGGGACGCAGCTCCTTTCCGTTGGAAGTTGACCCTCTTGGGCTCCCTTCTCCACACTCGGTGATGGTGGCGTCTGTTTTGGGGAGGATAAACCTGCCTTGAGCGCGATGGTCGAGCTCCGGGACGTCTGCAAAAGCTTTCCGCATCCCTCGCCCAAACCCGGCCAGGACCCGATCTTCCGCGCCCTCGATCACGTCAGCCTGGAAATCCAGGGTGGCGAGTTCCTGACCCTGCTCGGCCCTTCCGGCTGTGGCAAAACCACCGCTCTCCGGATGATCTCCGGCCTCGATACCCCCACCGCCGGCCAGGTCTTCATCAATGGCACCGATGTCACCGGCCTGCCCCCCTACCGCCGCAATGTGAACCAGGTGTTCCAAAGCTACGCCCTGTTCCCCCACCTCACCGTCAGCGACAACATCGAATTCGGCCTGGAGATGCAAAAGGTGGAGGCCTCAGAGCGCAAACGCCGAATGCTCGAGGCCCTCGACCTCGTCTCCCTCCCCGGCCTCGAGTCCCGCAAGCCCGACCAGCTTTCCGGCGGCCAGCGCCAGCGCGTGGCGCTCGCTCGCGCCCTGGTCTGTCGACCCAATGTCCTCCTTCTCGACGAACCCCTCTCTGCCCTCGACGCCAAGCTCCGCCAAAACATGCAGATCGAGCTCAAGAACCTGCAGACCAAGCTTGGGATCACTTTTGTTTTCGTCACCCACGACCAGGAAGAAGCCCTCGTCATGTCCGACCGGATCGCCCTGATGAACAGGGGCAAGATCGAGCAGCTCGGCACCGTCGACGATCTCTACTACAAACCCAAGACCCAGTTCGTTGCCTCTTTTATCGGGGAAACCAATCTCTTCCTCTGCCCTGTGGCCAGCCGCAACCAGGAATTTGTCACCCTGAAACTTGGCGGAGTGCACGACTTGCGCCTGCCCGCTTCAGCGGTTGAATCGAGGACCAAGGAAGTGCTCATTTCCATTCGGCCGGAAAAAATCCAGCTCCAGCACAAACCTTTCTCCGGTCACAATCACTTCACGGTGATGGTCGAGGAGGAGATTTTCAAGGGCCCTTCGGATGCCCTCATTCTTCAATTTCATCCCGATGCCTCCACGCCCTTGACCCGTCAGGTGCGCATGCAATCGCTGGTGCCAAACTTTGGGACGGACCAGCAGGTCATCCACCGCGGGGATAAGGTCTACGCAAAGATTCACCCGGACGACGTCGTCGTCGTGGAGGAGAAAACGGACTAGGGATTCGGAGTCTTCGCCGGCACCGCAAAGTTTTTCAGATCCTCCCCCATCTTGGGATCCAGCGCGGTCAGCTGATCCAACACCTGCTGGTACTGGGCGAGGTCGCCCTTGATCTTGAGCACCACCCCCAGGTTGGCCACCACCTCCACCATGCCCGGCTTCAGCTCGAGCGATTTGTGGAAACATTTCACCGCCTCCTCGTAACTCCCCGCAACGTAGAGCCCCTTCCCCAGCCGGTCCCAGCTATCCGCATCCTTCTCGTCCATCGCCACCAGCTTACGGAGTGCGTCGATCTCTCCCCGCTGCTGTTCAGTGACCTTGCTCTGCGCCCCTGGAATCGAGGCTGGCACGGCCAGCCTAGGCCCGGGCGGTGTCGCCGACCCCGTGCCACCCATTGCCATTCCCGGCTTTTGCGGGGAAAAATCCATGAGGTCCCTCGCCATCTGTGCGTCCACTTTGGCCAGCTCATCCACCACCTTCTCATATTCCGTCATCTCCCCCTTGCTTTTCAGGGTGACCCCGAGGTTGCCCAAGATTTCCTTGTTGCCCGGGGCAAGTTCCAGCGCCTTGCGGAACGTCTTAATTGCTTCGTCATACACCCCTGCAAGGAAGAGACTTTTGCCCAACCGATCCCAGCTATCTGCCTCGCCGGGCTTGAGGGCAACCAGCTTCCGCATCGCCTCGATCTCGCCCTTGGCTTCCACGGACATGGCCGAACCTGCCCCTGAGGCCATTAACGCTTCGCCCCGTCGCCAGGCTTTTGCCTCGTCCGGAGCCGCCGGCCGCTCGTTCGGTTCGCCTGGCGCCGGCTTGGCATCCGGCCCCTCCGTGGGCAGGAGAATCGCCGGCGTCTCGATCAGGGCGATGCTGCCCACGATCGCCAGCAGCATTCCCAGCAGGGAAAACATCACGATCTGGATCCGCGCGGTCATGGTCAGACCGCGGAACCACGCGGCCAGCCGGTTTTCGCCAAACTCGTCGTACAGCATGGTCGGAATCCTAAACCTCCGCGGGGTTTAATCCAAACAGAGCCGGAGGATCCCCTCCTCCAACACCCGGCCCCGTTCCGCGCCGGACACCAGCTCCAACTGCAGCTCGTGCAGCCGCTCCAGCGCCCGGCGCACCCCGGACGCCGGCCGATGGGCACAAAGCGCCGTCACCTTGCCCAATCTCCACAGATTCGGTTTCTCCCCCTTGGCGTTGCGCGGCAACACCGGCTCCGCCCCCGGATCCAGGCTCGCCTGCCCATAGCTCCCCGGCGGCGGCACCCGCAACAGCCGCGCCTCCTGCAACGCCCGCCCCAGCGCGGCCAGCCGCAGGCTCGAAGCCAACATCATCACCAGCCCCACCTCGCTCTCGCCTTGATCCAGCAGCCGGCGCAACCCCACCCGTGCCGGGCCGCTCCGCCCCGCCACCACCGCATCACACCAGTCCCACACTTCAATTTCTCTTCGCCCCGCACCCACCTCCCGCACGGCCCGTTCGGTCACCTTGGTCTCTGGCTTCAAATAAAGGCGAAGCTTTTCGATCTCCCGCTCAAGCGCCCGGCCGTCGGAGCCCACCACTTCCACGAGTAACTCCACCGCTCCCGGCCCGGGCGTCAGCCCCGCCTGTCGCAGCCGGTCGGCGATCTCGTCCATCCACTCCCCCCGGTCCCGCCCCCGTCGCAGATCGGGCGGATCAAACACCTCCACCTGCCCCAGCTTTTCAAACTGCCGGAAAAACGACCTGCGCTTGTCCACTCCCGGCGCGGAAACCAGTAGCTGCGCCTCCTCCGCAGGAATCTTTGCCATCAACTCCTGCAGCGACTTCAGGGCATCCAGCACCGCCTCGCTCCGGCCCGCCGGATTGTCGCCCAGGAAGGTCGCCTCGGTCAGCCACACCAGTTTCCGCCCGCCCATGAACGGCAGCGTCTCCAGCGCCTCCCGCGTCTTGGCGATCGCCTGCAGGGCCGCGTCCACCGTGTCCACCCGGCCGTCCACCTTCTCCGCATTTATGGGGTCCTCCGGCGCCCACTCCGAAAACAGCTCCCGCGCCCGGCGCGATACCTCCGGCTCGTCCCCGCCGCCGACAAGGAGGTGTTGCGGTTTGCCCTGTTTGGCAGCGGGAGCCATCGTCAAAGGGATGGAACACCTCTGGGCCCCGTGGCGCAACCGCTATGTCACCGGCGAGGAAAAACCCGGTGAAGATCTTTTCCGCCGCCTCGCCGACTCCTCCGACGACGCCGCCGTCTTTATCCTCGCCCGCACCAAGGCCTCCTTCGCCGTCCTCAACCGCTTCCCTTACAACCTCGGCCACCTCATGGTCTGCCCCTATCGCGAGGTGGACGACCTCGCTTCCCTTTCCGCCCAGGAGTCCGCCGATCTCTGGACCCTCGTCAACCGGATGACCGACGCCCTCCGCAAAGCCATGAAGCCGGAGGGATTCAACATCGGCCTCAACCTCGGCACCGCCGCCGGCGCCGGCGTGCCCAAGCATCTCCACGTCCACGTCGTCCCCCGCTGGCCCAACGATGCGAACTTTCTCACCACCGTCGGCGCCACCCGCATCCACCCCGGCGACCTCTCCGCCGTCTACTCAAAACTTCGTTCTGCTTTAGAAATTTAACCTGTGTCGAAGATCGCCCTTCTCTTTTCCGGCCAGGGAGCCCAGCGGGTCGGCATGGGGACCGACCTCGCCGAAGCCTCCCCGTCCGCTCGGAAAATCCTGGAACTTGGCTCCGGCATCCTTCCTCCTGACTTCTCCTCCATCCTTCGCTCCGGTCCGGAGGAAACCCTCACCCGCACCACCTACTGCCAGCCCGCCCTTTACCTCCACGGCCTCGCCCTCCTCGCCGTCCTCAAGGAAAAGAAGCCCGACCTCACCTTTGCCGCCACCGCCGGTCTCTCCCTCGGCGAATTCACCGCCCACGCCGCGGGCGGAACCTTCTCCCTCGGAGATGGCCTCCGCCTCGTCGCCCGCCGCGGCGTCCTCATGGATGAGGCTTGCACCCAACGCCAAGGCGCGATGATCGCGTTGCTCGGGGCCGATGAGACGCTCGCCGCCAAGGTCGCCGCTGCCGCCGGTTGGGAAGTCGCCAACCTCAACGGCGGCGGCCAGGTCGTCCTTTCCGGTCCCGCCGAAAAACTCGAGGCCGCCCAAGCCGCCGCCAAGGAAGCCGGCGTCAAACGTGCCATCCCGCTGAAAGTCGCCGGCGCCTACCACTCCTCCCTCATGCTCCCCGCCAAGGAAGGCCTCGCCGAAGCCATCGCCAAAACCTCTCTCAAAATGCCGGCCGTGCCCGTCCTTTCCAACTTCCTCGGCCGACCCGCCTCCTCGGAAGCGGAGATCCGCACCAGCCTGCTCGACCAGGTCACCGGCACGGTCCGCTGGGAAGCCTGCCTCAAGGATCTCTCCGGCCGGGGCGTCACCAAGCTGATCGAGCTGGGCCCCGGGGCCGTCCTCGCCGGCCTGGCCAAAAAAATCGTCCCCGATCTTCCTTGCGCCAGCGCCGGAACTCTGGCGGAACTGGAGAAAGTCATCCATGAGCTCTGAATCCCGCACCGCCCTCGTCACCGGCGCCAGCCGCGGCCTCGGCCGCGCCATCGCCGAGCGCCTCGCCCGCGACGGCTGGCGCATCGCACTCGTTGCCCGCCAAGCCTCCAAATTGAACGAGGTCCGCGCCGTCATCGAGGCCGCCGGCGGCAAGGCCTGCGTCCACACCGCCGACATTTCCGATCCCCAGTCGGCCGACCAGGTCATCGCCGCGGTGGAGAAAGAGTCCGGCCCGCTCGGCGCCCTCATCAACAACGCCGGCATCACCAAGGACGGCCTGCTCATGCGGATGGACGACGCTGATTGGTCGGCCGTCCTCGACACCAATCTTACCGGCGCCTTCCGTTGGATCCGCGCTGCCTCCCGCGGAATGCTCAAGGCCCGGGCCGGCCGGATCGTCAACATCGGCTCCGTGGTGGGCCTCGTCGGCAACGCCGGCCAGGCCAACTACGCCGCCGCCAAGGCCGGCCTGATCGGCCTCACCCAGTCGGTCGCCCGGGAGTTCGCCTCCCGGGGGATCACCTGCAACTGCGTCTGCCCCGGCTTTTTCGACACGGACATGACCTCGGTCCTCAAGGAGGACCTGAAGTCCAAAGTGTTGACAGGCATACCTTTGGGTCGATTTGGAAAACCGGAAGAGGTGGCCGGATTGGTCTCTTTTCTTTGTGGGGCGGACGCCGGTTACGTAACCGGCCAGGCTTGGGCCATCGACGGCGGGATGACCATGTGAAAAGGTCCCGGATCGGCTGCATTTTCTTGTTGCCTAAATGGCCCCGAGAATCCTTACTGCGCACCTCACAAACCTAGGAGCCCAAAGCACATGAGCGAAAAACCCGTCGACCAAAAGGTCAAAGACATCATCGTGGAACAACTCAGCGTCAACGCCGAGCAGGTCACGCCCGAAGCCAAGTTCATCGAGGACCTCGGCGCGGACTCCCTCGACATCGTCGAGCTCGTCATGGCATTCGAGGAGGAGTTCGGGATCGAAGTGCCCGATGGCGACGCCGAAAAGCTCCTCACCGTCGGCGATGTCGTGAAGTACATCGAGGACAAGCAGTCCAAATAGTTTTGGAAACCCTGCGCCCGGCCCGGAAGCAGTTCCCGGCCGGGCGTTTTTCCGTCCGGCTTTCATGAGTACCCGTCGCGTAGTGGTCACCGGCTTGGGCGCCCTCACGCCCCTCGCCAACGACTTCCCCGGCACCTGGGAGCGCCTGCTCCGCGGGGAGAGCGGCATTGGCCCGATCACCGCGTTCGACTGCACCGGTTACGACTGCCGCATCGCCGGCGAGGTCCGCAACTTCGATCCCGCCAGCGGCTTCAAGAATCCCAAGGACGTGCGCCGCACCGACCGCTACACCCACCTTGCCATGGGCGCCGCCGCCGAGGCGTGGAAGGACTGCGGCCTGCAGGAGGGCTCCTTTGATGCCGACCGCGCCGGCGTCCTCGTTGGCTCCGGCATCGGCGGCCTGCGCACCCTGGAAGAACAGCACTCCATCCTGCGGGACCGTGGCCCCAAGAAAGTTTCCCCGTTCATGATTCCAATGATGATCAACAATATCGCCTCGGGCCACATCTCCATGCAGTACGGCCTGCGCGGGCCGAACTTCGCCATCGTCTCCGCCTGCGCCACCGCCAGCCACTCCATCGGCGAGGGCTGGCGCCTCATCCGCGAGGAGGAGGCAGACATCATCGTCGCCGGCGGCAGCGAGGCGGCTGTGGTTGGCCTTGGTCTCAGCGGCTTCGCCGCGATGAAAGCCCTCTCCACCCGCAACGAGGAACCCACCAAGGCCTCCCGCCCCTTCGACAAAAACCGGGACGGTTTTGTCCTCAGCGAGGGCGCCGGCGTCATCGTCTTGGAGGAACTCAACCACGCCAAAAAGCGCGGGGCGAAAATTTACGGCGAAGTGGCCGGTTACGGGGCCACTGCCGACGCCCACCACCTCACCGCTCCCGCCCCGGAAGGTGCCGGCGCCGCCCGCGCCATGCGCATCGCCCTCCAACACGCCCAGCTTCGCCCCGACCAGGTTGGCTACATCAACGCCCATGGCACCTCCACCCCGCAGGGCGACATCTGCGAGACTCAGGCCATCAAGTCCGTCCTCGGCAACCACGCCAAAAAGACCACGGTCAGCTCCACCAAATCCCACCTCGGGCACCTGCTCGGCGCCGCCGGCTCCGTGGAGATGGCCATTTGTCTGAAGGCCCTCGAGACCGGCATCCTTCCGCCCACCATCAACCTCGACGAGCCCGACCCGGAGTGCGACCTGGACTACATCCCCCATAAGCCCCGCGAAAAGAAGGTGGACGTGGTGATGAACAACTCCTTCGGCTTCGGGGGGCACAACGCTTGCCTTGTCGCCAAGCGTCTGGTTTAATTTCCACCCCCATGAAGGCCGAAATTCATCCGAAATACGAGGAGACGACCATCTCCTGTGCCTGCGGTGCGGTCTACACCACCCGCTCGACTAAGATGCAAATTCGTTTGGGCATCTGCGCCGCCTGCCATCCTTTCTACACCGGCACCCAGAAGTTCGTGGACACCGCTGGCCGGGTGGAAAAGTTCCGCCGTCGCTTCACCGACGCCTCTGCCCCCTCCAAGGCCGTCAAGGCCAAGGCCAAAACCCGCGCTTAGCTCGCCTTGCGGATCCGGCCTCCCGCCATCCCCAGGCGGGCACCGCCGCCCGCCCATGCCAAAATGGACCCCGCCGACCAGCTTGCCCGACTTGAAAAACGGCTCGCGGAACTCGACCGTGAAATGGCCGACCCAAACCTCTATCGCCAGGCCAACCGCGCCCGCGACCTCACCCGGGAGCACGCCCGCATCCGTTCCGGCACCGAGGCCGCCCGCAAACTCCGCACCCTTCTCTTCCGCAAGGACGAGAACGCCAAGCTGCTTGCCTCCACCCCCGATGCCGAGATGCGCCAGCTCGCCGAGGAGGAGGCCGCCGAGATCGCCAAGGAGGAAATCGTGGCGCGTGACCAGGCCATGCAGGCCCTCCTGCCGCCCGATCCGGATGAACATCGCGATACCATCGTCGAAATTCGCGCCGGCACCGGCGGGACCGAGGCCGCGCTTTTCGCCGGTGATCTCTTCCGCATGTATAGCCGCTACGCGGAAACCCGCGGCTGGAAACTGGAGCCCCTCGCCTCCAGTCCTTCCGACCTCGGCGGCCTGAAGGAAATCATCTTTGAGTTGAGCGGCCCGGGCGTCTTTGGTGCGATGCGCCAGGAAAGCGGCGTCCACCGTGTCCAACGCGTCCCCGCCACCGAGGCCCAGGGCCGCATCCACACCTCCACGGCCACCGTCGCCGTATTGCCCGAGGCGGAGGAGGTCGATGTCCAACTCAAGCCCGAGGAGATCCGCGTGGAAGTCTGTCGCGCCGGTGGCCCGGGCGGCCAGGGCGTGAACACGACCGACTCCGCCGTCCAAGTCCTCCACATTCCCACCGGCCTGATCGTCCGCTGTCAGGACGGGCGCTCCCAGCTGAAGAACCGGGAAAAAGCGATGAAGGTGCTCGCCGCCCGCCTGCTCGAACGCCGGCGCGAGGAGGAGCGCAACAAACTGGACAGCGCCCGCCGCCAACAGGTCGGCACCGGCGAACGCAACGAGAAGATCCGCACCTACAACTTCCCCCAAAATCGCCTGACCGATCACCGCATCGGCTTCACCTCCCACGACCTCGCCCAAGTGATGGAAGGAAAACTCGGCGATCTCGTGGATGCCTTGGCAGCCGACCATCTTAAGCGCCGCCTCGAGGAAAACGCCCCTGCGGCATGAAGCTTCTTTCCGTCTTGGAAGCGACCACCGGCCACTTCACCAAACATGGGGTTCCCGCCGCCCGCCTCCAGGCGGAACTGCTCCTGGCTCACGCCCTTTCGCTTCCGCGTCTCGGTCTCTATCTCCAGTTCGAACGGGAGCTGAATCCCACCGAGCTGGAATCGCTGCGCCAACTGGTCCGACGGCGCGCCGCCCGCGAACCGCTCCAGCACGTCACCGGCTCTGCCGGCTTTTGCGGGCTGACGCTGCGCTGCTCGCCGGCCGCACTGATTCCCCGCCCGGAAACCGAAATCCTTGTCGAGCATGCCGCCAAGATCCTCGCCGAATCCTCCCCGGGCCTGGTCATCGACGTCGGCACCGGCACCGGCGCCATCCCATTGGCCTTGGCACGAAAACATCCAACTTTTCAGTACCTCGGCCTCGATATCTCCCCCGAAGCCCTTGCCTTGGCGAAGGAGAACCTATCCGCTCCCGGCTCGGCGCCGACCGAGGGCACAAAGGTGGAGTGGAAAAAGAACGACCTGCTGGAGGGAATCACCGGATCCGCCGTGCTGATCACCGCCAACCTTCCCTATCTCACTCCGGCGGAGATTGAATCAGCCGAGCCGGAGGTGCGCCACGATCCGCGTCTGGCCCTCGAAGGAGGAGCGGACGGCTTGGATCTGATTCGCCGACTGATTCCCCAGGCAGCCCAGCGGACCCAGCAGCTCCTTTTGGAATGTGGCCCCGATCAGGCTCAACGGGTGGCCTCCCTTTGCCGGGAAGCGGGTTTCACCCAAGTGACCGTCCATCCCGATCTCACCCAGCGTCCCCGGATCGTGGAGGGCCGACTCTCCTGAAGAACCCATTGCGTCACCGCAGGCTTTCCCCGAAGCTCGCCGCTTGATGAAACGTGCCGTCTATCCCGGAACCTTCGATCCAATCACCCTCGGTCATCTCGATGTCTTGGCCCGGGCCGTCCGGATTTTTGACGAGGTGATCATCGCCGTGGCGGAAGACAGCGGCAAAGACGCCGCCTTCACCGTGGCGGAACGGGTGAAGTTGATTGAACAGGGGATCGGATCGGAGTCGTGGGCCGGCCGCGTCCGCGTGGCCTCTTTCCACGGACTGCTCGTCGAATTTGCCCGCCAGGAGAAAGCCGTAGCCGTGATCCGCGGCCTGCGGGCGGTTTCCGATTTTGAGTACGAGTTCCAGTTGGCCCTCACCAACCGGCGCCTGCATCCGGAGCTGGAGTCGGTCTTCCTTATGCCACGAGAAACCCTTTCCTTCCTCAGCTCGAACCTCGTGCGGGAATTAGCCCGGCTGGGCGCCCCGCTGGAAGAGTTCGTCCCGGCGGCGGTGGTGGCGGCGTTGCGGAAAAAGTTCGCCAAAAAATGAAAATCGATCCCCGCCAGATCCCGGAGAGCGGGCTGACGCTCCAGGGATCGCTGCCGGTGGCGGATTACGCCATCCCGGCCGAAAACATCACCGGTTGGAACACCTTGGATTACTCCCTTCAGGTCAGCCGCCACGGCTCCGAAATCACCGTCACCGGCACTTTGGGGGCATCGTTTCAGATCCAGTGCGCCCGGTGCCTCGACCCCATTCCTTGGCAATTGGCAATCAAGGACTTCTGCCGAATTGTCACCGTTCCCGAGGATGCCGTGGCTGACTTGACTCCCCTGATCCGGGAAGACATGATTCTAAGTATGCCGCTCGCACCCCGCTGCGAGTTGGACAGCGCAGGTCGTTGCCCGCGCTCGGGGCGAGAATTCGCCCCTGGCAAGGACGACTTCGCTGAAAAAAGACGGGCCTTGGTCTGGCGGGATCTGGACCAGCTCAAAAGGGAGAACTGAAACCATGGGTGTTCCGAAAAGAAAGACTTCAAAGATGCGGATGCGCATGAGGAAATTCACGCACCGCCGATCCTTGCCCCAGCTGCGCCGCGACCAGGCCGGCCAACCCCACCTCCCGCACGTGGTCGATCCGGCCACCGGCCGTTACCGCAATCGGCAGGTCCTGACCATCGAGACCCCCGCGGCCTAAACCGGTACCCTCGCGGCCCCGCGAGTACCCTTTCATGAAAATCGCACTCGACGCCATGGGTGGTGATTTCGCCCCGGAACGTCCGGTCGCCGCCGCCGTCGAGGCCCTCGCCCGCTTCCCCCAGATTGAAACGCTCCTGCTTTTCGGCAAAGAGCCGGAGATCCGGGCCGAACTCAAAAAACTGGGCCAGGCAAAGCCCGATTCCCGCTTCGAGATCCACCACTGCGATACCGTCATCGAGATGGGCGATCCGGCGGTGGAATCCCTGCGCCGCAAAAAGAACAACTCCATCCTGCGTTGCATTGAAGCCGTCCGCGACGAACAGGCCGAGGCTGCCGTTTCCGCCGGCCACACGGGTGCGATGGTCGCCGCCGCCACCATCCGCCTGCGCACCTTGCCCGGCATCAGCCGCCCCGGCATTGCCACCATCATGCCGACGGAAACCAATCTCTTCATTTTGCTGGACGCGGGAGCCAACCTCGACGCCCGCCCGGAGCACCTGCTCGATTACGCCTTGATGGGATCCATCTTTTCCGAGGAAATTCTCGGGTACAAAAAGCCCCGGGTGGGCCTGCTCTCCATCGGCTCGGAGGATGTCAAAGGCAACTCCCTCACCAAGGACACTTTCAAGCTCCTCTCCGCGGCCCCGATCAACTTCGTTGGCAACATCGAGGGCCGCGATCTCTTCGAGCGTCCGGTGGAGGTCGTCGTCTGCGACGGCTTCGTCGGCAATGTCGTGCTCAAGACCAGCGAGAGCATCGCCTCCGCCATCTTTCATTGGCTCGCGCACGAGATGAAAAAGACCCCGCTGCGCATGGCCGGGGCCTGGTTGGCCCGCAACGCCTTCCGCGCCATCAAAAAGAAGACCAACTACGAAGAGTACGGTGGCTCCCTGCTGCTGGGCGTCAACGGAGTCACCGTGATTGCCCACGGTAGCTCCAGCGTGAAGGCCATCCGTAACGCCATCCGCGAGGCGGTCGAGGCCGTGGAACACCGCGTGAACGATCGGATCATTCGCGCCGCCGAAATCGCCGGTGCCCACAAGGAAGCCAAAGCCGATGCCGTCGCGGCCTGATTCCGGCCTGAAAGTGGTCGGGACGGGCGTCTATCTTCCCGCCCGCGTCCTCACCAACGCTGATCTCGAAAAGCTCGTCGACACCAGCGACGAGTGGATCATGACCCGCACCGGCATCAAGGAGCGGCGGATCGCCTCGGAACAGGAAACTTCCACCTTCATGGGGGTGGCCGCCGCCAAGCAGGCCCTCGCCAACGCCAAGCTCAAAGCGACCGATCTGGATCTCATCCTGACCGCCACGGTCACCCCTGATTCGATGTTCCCCTCCTCCGCCTGCCGCATCTCCGCTGAGCTCGGCGCCACCGGTTGTCCGGCCTTTGACCTGCAGGCCGCCTGCTCCGGTTTTCTCTACGGCCTGATCGTCGCCGACCAGTTCCTGAAGACCGGCGCCGCAAAAAACATCCTGCTCGTCGGCACCGAGCGCCTTTCCTCCGTGGTCGACTGGCGGGACCGCAATACCTGCGTCCTTTTCGGCGATGGCGCCGGTGCCGTGGTCGTTCGCCGCGAGCCGGATTCCCGCGGACTTCTTGCCACCGACTGGGGCGCTGATGGCGCTTCCTCCGAACTCCTCCACCTCAACAACCCGATGGCTCGGGGCAAGGCGATCGCCCCGCCCGCCCCGGCCAGCCCCGATTGCATCGTCATGGCCGGAAAGGAAATTTTCAAGCAGGCGGTCACCGCCATGGCGGATTCCGCCCGTCGTTCGATGGACAAGGCCGGGGTGAGGCTGGAGGACATCACCTGCGTCATTTCCCACCAAGCCAACATCCGCATCATCGACGCGCTGGTGGAGAAGCTGAAGTTCCCGCGGGAACGCTGCTTCGCCAACGTCCACCGCTACGGGAATATGTCGGCCGCCTGCATCCCGGTCGCCCTGCACGAGGCCGCCTCGGAAAGGAAACTGCAACAGAGCGATAAGATCCTGCTCGTCGCCTTTGGCGGCGGCCTCACTTGGGCCAGCGCCATTCTTGAATGGTGACCGCTAGCCGCTGACATCCAAAGCATGGCGGCGCAGCTCGGCCAGCTGCACATGTTCCAAAGCCGCGGCGTGGGTCGACTCAAGAATTACCGGCGGCGCTTTGCCGGCCAAGCGTGCCTCCTCCCAACGAGCGGCGCAGACGCACCAACGGTCCCCCGGTTTTAACCCTGGAAACTCGTACTCCGGCCGCGGCGTGGAAAGGTCATTGCCCGCCAGCCGGCTGAACTCCAAAAACTGCTCTGTCACTTGGGCGCAAACCGCATGGCATCCGAAATCCGCTTCGTGCCCCTCACAACTGCCCGATCGCGTGAATCCGGTCAGCGGATCGAACGAACAGCTCTTGAGTTCCGTCCCCAAAACATTCCGCTGGTCGTTCCGCTTCGTAACCATCCTTGAATTTGTCGCTTGGGTGTAATCGGGGCAATCGGGAAACCATTCAGGATTCCCCCCGAGCCAAATGGCAAGAGCGGGGCCCAGGGCCATCCTGGTTAGAGACCTTGAGTACTTATGTATCTCATTGCCCATCAATATATAATGTCGTGTTTTTCATCTGAATTTCGATCTAACGTCGATTTCAAAAAGCACCCTCGCCTAATCAACTTACTTTGGAATACTCGTCATTGTGGTTCGCGACCTCCAACCCACGCCTGAGCCCGATCCAGCCCTCACCGCGCTGGACCGGCTGAATCCCAATCGCTCCTCCGTCGCTCCTTCTCCCGCTTTAGGCCGGTTGGGCCACCCCGGCCACGCCGCCCTGCTCGAAGACCTCTACGAGCAGTGGAAAAACGACCCCTCCTCCGTCGAGCCCGTCTGGCGCGGCTTCTTCGAAGGCTTCGAGCTCGGTTGCCAACTGCGGCCACCCGCCCGCCCCGGCTCCCCTTCCCCCGCACCCACCGGGGACGTCCTGCCCCAGGCCCGGGTCTACAATCTTCTCTTCGCCTACCGCGCTCTCGGCCACACCCTTGCCCACCTCGATCCCCTCGGCTTGGCCCCGGCGGAAAATCCGGACCTTGCGCTTTCCAACTTTCGCTTTACCGATGCCGACCTCGATCAGGTCTTTGACTCCGGCACCCTCGGCGGCGGCGGCCCGCGCACCCTTCGCGACATCCTGACTTTCCTTCGCGAAACCTACTGCGGCACCCTCGGCGTCGAGTTCATGCACATCATGAACTTTGCCATCCGCCGCTGGCTCCGCGACCGGATGGAACGAAATCGCAACCAGTCCCAGTTCACCCCCGCCCAACAGCGGCGCATCCTTGAAAAAATCATCGCCGCTGAATCCTTGGAGCGGTTCCTGCACACCCGCTACGTCGGCCAGAAACGGTTTTCTCTGGAAGGCGGGGAAACTCTCATTGCTGTGCTGGATGCTCTCCTCGAGGCCTGCTCTCTCCACGGCGTTGAGGAAGTCGAGCTCGGTATGGCCCATCGCGGCCGCCTGAACGTCCTCGTCAACACGCTCGGCAAATCCCGCCGCAAGCTTTTCACCGAGTTCCACGAAAACTACGTCCCCGAAACCGTTCTCGGCGACGGCGACGTCAAATACCACCTCGGTTACGAAAACACCGTCACCACCTCGGACAACAAAAAGCTCCGGGTCTCCCTCGCCCCCAATCCCAGCCACCTGGAGGCCGTCGATCCGGTCGTCGAGGGCAAGGCCCGCGCCCGCCAACGCCTCCGCGAGGACACCGTCAAACGCGAAAAGGTCCTCCCCGTCCTCATTCACGGCGACGGCGCCTTCGCCGCTCAGGGGGTCGTCGCCGAAACCCTCAACCTCTCCAAACTCGAGGGCTACAAGACCGGCGGCACCATCCACATCATCGTCAACAACCAGATCGCTTTCACCACCGTCCCCATCGACTCCCGCTCGAGCCGCTATTGCACCGCCCCCGCCAAGGCCCTCGGCCTACCCATCTTTCATGTCAACGGCGATGACCCCCTCTCCGCCTGCGCCGTCATCCAGTTGGCCCTCGAGTTCCGTCAGCGCTTCCACGAGGATATCGTCCTCGACATCGTCTGCTACCGGAAACACGGCCACAACGAGGGCGATGAACCCAACTTTACCCAGCCCACCCTTTACTCCGAGATCGACCAGCACCCCTCCATCAGCCGCCTCCTCGCCCGCCGCCTGCTCGAATCCGGCGTCATCACGGAGGAGCAGATTCAAAAAATCCGTTCCCTCCTCGACACTGTCTCCGAGGACGCCCTGCGCGAATCCCGCGAGGCCGTTTCTCATTTCAAACCCAAGCTCCGCCCCGATCGCCGCTGTCCTGCCTTGCTGGAACCCACGCCCACCGGCGTCCCCGGCCCCACCCTCGCCAAACTTGGCCGCGCCATCTCCTCCGTGCCTGCCGATTACCAGATCAACACCAAGATCCGCAAGATGCTCGATCACCGCCGTGCCATGGCGGAGGGGAAAATGCCCCTCGATTGGGCCGGCGCCGAACACCTCGCCTTTGCTTCTTTGCTCACCCAAGGGCACGCCATCCGGCTCTCCGGGCAGGACAGCCGCCGCGGCACCTTCAGCCAGCGCCACTCCGCCATCTACGACCTTCGTACCCGGGCCCGCTACCTCCCCCTCAAGAATCTGGCCAAGGATCAGGCTACTTTCTGCGTCTACAATTCCCCCCTTTCAGAAGCCGCCGTCCTTGGCTTTGACTACGGCTACTCCCTCGACTGCCCCGACATGCTCATTCTCTGGGAGGCCCAGTTCGGCGACTTCGCCAACGGCGCCCAGACCCAGATCGATCAGTACATCGCCGCCGCCGAATCGAAATGGGGCGTCACCTCCCGCATCACTCTTCTTCTTCCCCACGGCTACCACGGCCAGGGACCCGAACACTCCAGCGCCCGCCTCGAACGCTTCCTCCAACTCTGCGCCGAGGATAACTGGGTCGTCACCTATCCCACCACACCCGCCAACTATTTTCACCTGCTCCGTCGCCAGTCCATCCGCAAAACCATCAAGCCTCTGGTGGTGATGACCCCCAAAGGAATGCTGCGCGATCCCCGCGCCTCCAGCCCCGTCAAAGACTGTACCCGTGGCTGTTTTGAGGAGGTTCTCCCCGACCCCGCCGCCGCGTCCGGTGCGCGCCAGGTCATCCTCTGCTCCGGCAAGATCTACTACGACCTCGCCGACTTCCGCGAAAAACACGGCCTCCAAGACAACGCCATCATCCGGCTCGAACAGATTTACCCTCTCCACGAGAAAAAACTGCAGACCGCCGTCTTCCAGCATTCACCCGACGCCGAAATCGTCTGGTGCCAGGAGGAGCCCAAGAACATGGGGGCGTGGAACCATCTGGAATCCAGGCTCCGCAACCTTTTCAAAAAGGAGATCCGCTACGCCGGTCGCCGCGCCGCCGCTTCCCCCGCCACCGGCGCCCTCGCCATCCACACCCTCGAGCAGAACCAACTCCTCGCCTCCGCCTTCAATTTCAAATCCCCCTCAATCCCCAATCCGCAATCCCCCATCCCTCCCGCTGCTTCGTTGCAACCTTCTGATGGGCCGCGCTCCGCCGCGGCCAAAGCCAAGGCCACAAAATCCCAAGCTGTGCGCAAAACTAAAGTTCAACTTAAACGTAAATGGAAAAAGAAATGAACCCCGCCACCGCTAATCTCATCTCTGTAAAGGTTCCCTCCGTCGGCGAATCCATCACCTCCGGCGTCATCGGCAGCTGGAAGAAGAAGAACGGCGACAGCGTCGCCTCCGGCGATCCGCTATTCGAGATCGAGACGGATAAGGTCACCTCCGAAGTCTTCGCCGAAACCTCCGGCACGCTTGAGATCCTTGTTGCCGAAGGCACCGAGGTGAAGGTCGGCCAAGTCGTCGCCCACATTTTGCCCGGCAAGGGTGCCGTCAAACCCTCCGTAGCTGCGCCCGCGAAGCCGGTCCGCAGCGAAGGAGGGCCGAGTACAACCTCCAAACCCGAACCTTCCGTAAACGTAAACCTAAACGTAAACGAACGCCCCCCATCTCCCATCTCCCCCCGCGAAAGCGGGGGCCCAGCCACTTTTGAAGAAAGGGCTGTGGCCCGAACTTTCCGGGCCGGCAAAGAATCCCGCCGCCGGATGTCCCCTTTGCGGCGCAAAATCGCCGACCGCCTCGTCAGCGCCCAACACACCGCCGCCATTCTCTCCACCTTCAACGAGGCCGACCTCTCCAAGCTCATCGCCCTGCGCTCCGAGGTCCAACCCGTCTTCCAGGCCGAGCACGGGGTGAAACTCGGCTTCATGTCCTTCTTCATCCAAGCCGCCGTTCACGCCCTCAAGGCCGTCCCGGCCGTCAACGCCCGCATCGAGGGCGATGAGATCGTCGAACAGCACTACTACGACATCGGCGTCGCCGTCGGCACGGAGAAGGGCCTCGTGGTTCCTGTCCTGCGCGACTGCGACCAACTCGATCTCGCCGGAATTGAAAAGGCCTTGGCCGGGGTTGCCCAACGCGCCCGGGACGGAAAACTGTCCCTCCCTGATCTTGAGGGAGGCGTCTTCACTATTTCCAACGGCGGCATTTACGGTTCCGTGCTGTCCACTCCCATCCTGAATCCGCCCCAGTCTGCCATCCTCGGCATGCATGCCATCCAGCCCCGGCCCATCGCGGTAGACGGTCAGGTGGAAATCCGTCCGATGATGAACCTCGCCCTTTCCTATGACCACCGTCTCATCGACGGCAAGGAGGCGGTGGGCTTCCTCATCGAGATCAAAAAGTTCGTCGAAAATCCCACCCTCGCCCTCTTCGGCCTCTCACCGTCTTAGGTCCGGCCCGCCGGGACGTCGGGCCCTACCGGATTCCAGCTAGGTAGGGCCTGACCTCCGGGCAGGCCGCACGGGTACTTGGTTCCTTCTTTCTCCTTCGTAAACATAAACGAATGGCAAAAACTCTCCTCTTTCTCCTTTTGCCGCAACTCCTTCTCTCAGCCTGCTCCAGCCCATCTACCCATCGTGATATCGATGTTATTTCAGCCATTCTGGACCGCTCCGTATTCGTGTTACAATTGTAACACGAATACGTAAGCCCTCTTCAGTCACCTTATTGGCCAATCAAACCCAAAAATCAGTCTGCTTTTCCTAAACCGTTCCTCCTTTCTTCTTCGTAAACGTAAACGTAAACGTAAAAGAATGGCCAAAGCCCTCATTTTTCTTCTTCTGCCTCTGTTCCTCCTTCTGTCCGGCTGCTCCAAACCAGGAGACGATTCCGCCCGTCGCGCCCACGAACTCCTCGAAGCCGGCCGCTTCGAGGAAGCCCGCACCCTGATCGATACCTCCCTCAAGGAAACTCCCGACAGCCCCTCGCTCCGGCAGGAGCGCATGCATCTCGCCCTCCTGCTCGGTCAACCCGAAATCGCCGCCGCCGAGGCCCGCCAAATCCTCCGCCTCAATCCCAAGGCCCAGCCCTACCGCCGACCTTTGGAGGATCGACTGCCCGCCGTGCGCGCCAATGCCCTCAAAGCCCTGGCCCTCGATCCTCCCGACCGCCCCTCCCCCAGTTCCCTGATCAAAACCGGCCTGAAGGATCCCGATCCCACCGTCCGACGCGAAGCCGCCGAGGCCACCCGAATTCTCGATTCCAAGGAGGCCATCAAAATTCTTCGTGTTGCCGCCAAGGATCAGGACTGGCTCACCCGCGCTACCGCCGCCCGGCTTTTCGGGCAGCGGGGCAACCCCTCCCTCATTCCCGATCTCTTCGCCATGCTCCAGGACGCCGACTCCTATGTCCGCCGCTTCGCCCGCCGCTCCCTTTTGGAGCTGGCCGAAAAAGCGAAACCGGAAGCGTATGTTCCCTCGCTGAAATCTTCGGACCGAACCACCCAGATCGTCGCCGCCCTCGCCCTGGTCCGTCTCAACGACGGTCGCGGTGCCGAGGTGTTGCTGGCTGAAATCGCCAATCCCTTGGGGATCGAGCGGGCCGAATGTGTGAAAGCCGTCTCCAAACTAGTCGATCCCCGCGTCCTCGCCGCTCTCCGTACCGCCACCGGGGACAAGGATCCAGAAGTCCGCGTTGTCGCCCTCATTGCCCTCGGACTCCTCAAGGATAAGGATTCCGCCCAGCTTTTTAAAAAGATTTCTACCGATCCCTCCAACCCGAAAGATGTCAAACTGGCCGCTGCCAAGGCCCTGGATTTGCTATCCAAGCCGGCGGAGACGCCTTAATCGATCCGATCGGCCGAAGGTTACTTTTCCTGGTGCTTATCTCCACTCATGTTTGGGATAGCGCCTTTGTAACTCCGCCTTGAGAGTCGGATAAGTCTTCTCCCAGAACGACGTCAAATCCTGCGTTACTTGCAGCGGCCGAAGGTTCGGCCCTAGGACTTCCATGGTTACCGTCACTTTTCCTCCTCCGATCACCGGCAACTTTTTTAAACCATAAAGATCCTGAATCTTGGCGGAGATCACCGCTTCCCGGCCCTTTCCGTACTTCACCTTGGCCGACTTTCCCCCTGGTAGCTGAATCCTTTCCGGAGCCAAGGCATCCAACTGCATCACCCTCTCTTTCCCAAGCCATTCCCGGATGGCGGACACAGCGGTGTTTTCGTTCGCCTGCCGCCAAGTCAGGCATCCTGCACACTGCGCCTCCAAAACCAACTGCTTCGCGGCCTCATCCCACTCCGGCCATCCCTCTTCCCCCCATTCCCGCACGGTTTTTAACCTCTCCAAGAAGGCATCTGCCTCCGGGCTCCATCCGGGCCAGGCGCACCTCTCCTCCAACACCGCCTGAGCCAACACCGCCGCGGCTTCGGCACCTTCCTCAGCCTCCCTTTTCTTCTCCTCCATAACCAGATCCCGGAATTTCACCTGATCCAACCGCACCACCTTCCGCCCATTCTCCTCAAAATCCAGCCCTCGCTTTTCCGAGAAATCACCGGGAAACATCTCCTTCAGCCAGGCCTCCTCCACCGCGGTCACCAACCCCATCACCACCTCCACCTCCCCGTCGGTTCGCCCAATCTCCTTCAACTCCCCCGCCACCACCAACGGCCGATCCCGTACCACACTCTCCCGCGCAATGGTCCCACGCCGGTGCCCGACCAAGGCGCATCGCAAGGTCCCCCCATCCAGTCTTCGGCCCAGATGATCGGAAAATCCGGCTAGCACACATCGCCGGAGCTTCTCACCGGAAGCGGGCTTCTCCTCCGGTTTTAATCCCATGCCTTGGGCCATATGCAGTAGCCGATCCCGCACTGCCGCCGCCTCCCGGGCTGCCCCACCATGGATCCCCATCCGGCCGCAGGCTCCGGGATGAAACCTCTCCTTCTCCGCAAATCGCAAGGCCCGTAGCCAGACAAAGAGATCACTTTCCTCCTCTGCTTCCCAAAGGATCTCCGCCCCCTCCCCCTTCCGCCCGGCCATCCGCTGCAGCAGCGGCCGACCCGAAACCAGCGCCGCAATGCCCGCAGCCCCGCGTAAACATCCCTGCTCCCCCGCTTCGATCAGCATCCGCGCCAACCTTGGATGCACCGGCCATCCCGCCATCGTTCTGCCAGTAGGCGTCAGCTTCCCTCCCGGCCCCTCCGTGGCTCCCAGATCCGCCAGCAGCCTCTCCGCTCGCTCCACCGATCCCTTCTCCGGGATATCCACCCAGCGAAAATCCTGAAGCCTCCCCGCCCCGGCGGCCGCCAACACCAAGGCCGCCTCGGCCAGATCCAGCCTCTTCACCTCCGGCAACTCCGCCTTTTCCCGCTTCGACCAGTCCGCTTCGGTCTCCAGTCGTACGCAAACCCCTGGAGCTGTCCGTCCGGCTCGACCCGCGCGCTGCGCCGCCGAAGCGTGGCTGATTCTCTCCACGAGCAAGGTCTCCAAACCGCGCCGCGAGTCGTATTTCGCGATCCGGGCCAATCCCCCATCCACCACCGCCTTCACCCCGTCCAAGGTCAGGGAAGTCTCGGCCACGTTGGTGGCCACCACCACCTTGGGCCGCTCGTATCTTTTCAACGCGGCATCCTGTTCCGCCGGGGGCATCTCCCCGTGCAGGGGCAACACCACCGCCTCCTTCTGCCCCAGTCGGCTTTCCAAATCCCGCCGGCAACGGTTGATCTCATAGGCCCCCGGCAAAAACACCAGCACGTCCCCTTTTCCGTCCCGAACCAGTCTCTCCGCCTCCCGCGCCGCCACTTCCGCCACCCCCGACCCGCTCAGATCCTCCCGTTTGGCGAGATACCGGATGTCCACCGGATACATCCTCCCTGCTGATCGCAACACCTCCGCCCCGATCGATTTCGCCAGCTTCTCCGTTTCCAGCGTGGCCGACATCACGATCAAAATCAGATCCGGTCGCCCCGCCTCCTGCAGATCCAGAATTCTGCCCAAGGTCAGGTCCCCATAGAGATGCCGCTCGTGGAACTCATCACAAAGCACCGCCTGCACGCCTTCCAGTTTAGGTCGGGAAATCATCTGCCGGACCAATACCCCTTCCGTCAGAAACCGGATTCGGGTCTTGGCCGAAGTCAGGTCATCCAGCCGGATCGTGTACCCCACCTCCCCGCCCAGCTCCACTGCGCGTTCCTCCGCCACCCGCTTGGCCAACATCCGCGCCGCCAGCCTCCTCGGCTGCAGAATCACCGCTTGACCGGCCTCCCCCAGGCACCCCCCATCCAAAAGCATCTGGGGAATCTGGGTCGACTTTCCTGAGCCGGTAGGCGCCTCAATCACGATCCGCCGCTTTCCCGCCTGAATGGCCTTCATCAGCGGTTCCCGGATCTCCTCAATCGGCAAACTCGTCACCATCCGGTCAGGCTATGGCTTCGAACCTCTTCCATCGAGATGTCCCTTGGGCCTCTCACCTCCAACTTGGATCCCGGCCGGAAAAAAGCTTCGCCATCGATTGCCGGCCGACTGAGAATCGTTCTATGTCTTCCGGCAAAAAGGATGGCTGGGGCTCCTCCCTCGGCGTCATCCTCGCCGTCACCGGCAGCGCCGTCGGCCTTGGCAACTTCCTCCGCTTCCCTGGCCTTGCCGCCAAATACGACGGCGCCGCCTTCCTCATCCCCTACTTTATCGCCCTGCTACTCGTCGGCCTGCCGATCGCCTGGTCGGAATGGGCCATGGGCCGCTTCGGGGGCCAACGCGGCTTCAACTCCTGTCCGGGCATCTTCCGCGCCATCTGGAAGAGCCGCGCCTCCCCTTACCTCGGCGTCCTCGGCCTCATCGTTCCTGTGGTCATCTACATGTACTACCTCTGGATCGAGTCATGGTGCTTGGGTTACGCCCTGAAATACCTCACCGGTAGCCTCAGTTTGGGATCGGAAAAAGCCGCCTATACCGACCACTTCTCCTCCTACGTAGGGATCGCCGCCGACGGCGCCTTTTTCGACCAAGGCCTCGCCCTCCCGGTCCTCTGCCTGCTGGCCTGCGTGGCCCTAAACTTTTTCATCATCTATCGGGGGCTCAGCGGCGGGATCGAAAAAGTCTGCCTTTGGGGCATGCCGCTGCTGGTCCTTTGTGCCTTGTTCGTCCTGATTCGCGTCCTGACTCTCGGCACACCCGATCCCGCCCATCCCGAAAGAAACGTCGTTGCCGGCCTCGCCCAGATGTGGGACCTCCGCGGGGGAGTGCCGGGCTTGCTCAAATCCCTCGCCAACGCTGAAATGTGGCTGGCGGCTGCCGGTCAGATCTTTTTCAGCCTCTCCGTCGGTTTTGGCGTGATTATCAACTACGCCAGCTACCTGAAAAAACGGGACGATATCGCCCTCAGCTCCACCACCGCCGTGGCGGGCAACGAATTTTGTGAGGTCAGCCTGGGCGGCCTGATCACCATTCCCGCCGCCTTTCTCTTTCTCGGGGCCGCCGGAGCCGTGGGCGGCACCTTCGGCCTCGGCTTCCAAACCCTCCCCATGGTCTTTGACCGTATGCCTGCCGGCCAACTCTTCGGTTTCCTCTGGTTCTTCCTCCTCTTCATCGCCGCTGTCACCAGCTCCCTCTCTATGCTCCAGCCCGCCATCGCCTTCTTCGAGGAGGGCCTGGGCCTCGGCCGCCGCGGCTCCGTCAGCCTGCTCGGTTTCATCACCCTCATGGGCACCGGCATCGTCGTCTGGTTCACCAAGGATCTCGCCGCCCTCGACGCCATGGACTTCTGGGTCGGTAGCTTCGGCATCTTCGTCCTCGCGACGATCCAAACCCTCCTTTATGGCTGGGTACTCGGCCCCAAACGCGGCCGCGAGGAGCTGGAACGGGGCGCCCTGCTGCCCATCCCGCGGATTTTCGATTTCGTGATCCGCTATGTTTCCCCTGTGTTTCTCCTGACCGTCTTTATCCTTTGGCTCCACCAGTCCTGGGCCTCCAACTGGCAGGCCATCCAGACCCAGCCCTCCGTCCGCATCGCCCTGGTCTTTGTCCTCGCGGTGATCATTCTTTTTGTCCTGCTCATCGCCCATGCCGTCCGCACTTGGGAGGCCCGCGAAAGGAAAACTGCATGAGCCTCTGGGGCTGGCTCATCCTGGGGATGGCAGTCGGGGGAACCACCGGGTTCCTGGCCTGGTGTCTCCTCCGCGTCCTTGGGAATCAGGACAAAAACCACCTCCACGCCACCACCGACCTCGACCCCCGCCAAACCGACCGGGAACCGACGGACTGATAGTTTCCGCTGCCCGTACCTGAATCCCGATCCCCACGTCGGCCCGGCCTACGCGCTTGGCCAAAAAAGAAGCCGACCGCAATTCTCGCACGTGACCCCGGCCTTGCCCCCTTTGGCCGCCAACACCGAGGCCTGCGTCAGCTTCATATGACACCCCCCACAGTTCGTCCCGTGCACCACCGGCACGATCGCCGCATCCTTCTTGTTCGTGAAAATTCTCCGGTACTTCGCCAGCAGCCCCTCTTCCACCCCGGCCGCCAAGGTCTCAATCTCCTTCACCAACTCCGCCAACCGCCCTTCTAGTTCCCCTTTTTTCTTGGTCAGATCTGACTCCTTGGCCGCCACCTCGGCCTCTTGGCTTTTCGCCGCTTCCGCCTCGGCCGCCGCCGCTTTCTTGGCCTTCTCCCCCGCATCCATCAGTTCCAGCTCCTTATCCTCGATCTCCTGAATCTCCTTTTCTTCCCTTTGGATCTCGGTGCCCAGCGCCTGAAACTCCTCGTTCTTGCGGGTCTCAAACTGCTGGATCTTGTAGCGGGCCACCTTGGAGCGGTGCGACTCCGCCTCCAGCTCGAGCTTCTTTCGCTCCACTTCTGTCTGCTGGGCCTCCTGCTTTTTGCGCTCCGCCCCTGCCCGGATCTCCGCTTTTTTCGACTCCAGCGACTTCATTTCCCTGGGCCATGCGGCCAACTCCCGGTCGCATCGCATTTTTCGCTGCTCCCGCTCCTGCAACACCAGCAGCTTTTCCAGCTGGGGATCCAGCGCGCTCATCGGGACTCTCGGTTCACCTTCTCAACATACTTCGCCAAAAGATCGCACTCCAGATTCAGTTCCTCCCCCTCGTGCCGGTCCTTCAGCGTGGTCACCTCATAGGTATGCGGAATGATCCACACATTAAACTTTCTGCCCTTCACCCGCCCGATGGTCAGGCTGATCCCATCCAGCGCCACGCAACCTTTCGGCACCACGTAACGCTCCATCCCGGCGGGAACCTCCGCCTGCAGTTCCCAGTCCTGCCCGGCTCGGCTCCACTTCGTCACCTTGGCCGTCGCCTCGACGTGGCCCGTCACAAAGTGCCCCCCCACCTTGCCGTCGGCCCGCAGCGATCCCTCCAGATTTACCCGCGCTCCCGCCTGCACAGCCT
>VHDM01000005.1 GCA_016876055.1 Verrucomicrobiota bacterium | reverse complement strand
TGGGGGATGTCGCTGCCGACCTTAAGAATATAGCGATGGGGATCTCCCTTGCGGGTGGCTACCAGAATCTGGCTAAGAAAGCCGGTGGACCCGGGAAGGGGTTTGACCAAAAAACGGGAAGGCCCGGGCGGCAGCGCGGACTTCATCGGCTAGGGAATTTTCAGAACCTGCCCAGGCCGGATGACCGCGTTGGTGGGGAGTTGGTTGAAAGTGCGGAGTTGTTCCGGGCTGGCCAAAACACCTTGGCTTTTTAATTCCCGGCTAATTCGGGTAAGAGTGTCGCCGGAGCGGACGGTATAGGTACGGGTTGCGGGGGAAGACGGAGAGGACGGCAGAGCCACGGCGGAGGTCTGTCCCGCCTTGCGGATCAGGACCTGAAGTTTTTCTGCCGGAATGGCAAAATGGAGGCTTTGGCCCTCCGCCAAGAGAAATGAAGCCACCCCGACGACCCGGCCTTGTGGGTCCAGGACCGGGGAACCGCTGGAGCCTTGCGAGATGGCGGCACTGATTTGGAGGACTTCCCGTTTTTGGCCGGGCAGTTTGCGGCGGGCCGAGACGATTCCCTCTGTCAGGGTGCCCTCGAGGCCTAGGGGGCTACCGATGACGGCGATGCGGGTGCCGGCTTCGGCGGAACCGGCTGGGGCGAGGGTGAGGCAGGGGAGACCTTTGGCCTCGAATTGGAGAAGGGCAAGATCGTTGCCCGGATCTGAGGCGACCACCCGCAGGACGGGGAAAAGACCGCCGTTTTCTGCTTTGGCGATGATCTGTTTGGCCCCGGCGATAACGTGGTGGTTGGTGACGAGAAGACCGTCGGAAGAAACAAGAAAACCGGTCCCGGAGCCTTTCACCTCTCCCTCGTCATCCTGGATAGCAAGGAGGTAAACGGCGGGCCGGGCCTGTTTGGCCAGGGCGCGGAGGTCGGGTACCTCAACGGACGGGAGTGCGGCAGAGGTCAGGAGCAGGACAAGGCATCCGATCCCAAGAACCATCCTTTACATTAAGAGCAAAGGGGCGGGGTGGCGAGATTTCCTCCGTGGTTGCGGGAAGGGGATGGGAGGAGACATACTTTATGTTCCGTGAAGTTCTGGAAATTCTTTCTCAGCCTGTTGGGTGTGGTGGGGGGGTCGATTGGGACCCTGCTCTTTCAGCCCACGGTGTTCTGTGAAATCACCGTGCCAGTGGCGGCCAAGTTGGCGGGGTGGAAGGCGCAGGCGGTGTCGGCCCGGCTGTCCGCCTTTGGCACGCTGGAGATCCTGGAACTTGAGGCGGTGAACGAGAGGAAGTCCCGGTTTGCCTTGGACTCAGCCAAGGTGGAGTTTGATCCGATCCGGCTGTTGACGGGCCGGCCGGAGATCCTCCGGGCGGATTTCAAGTTCGCGATGATGGACCTGGAATTGACGGCCGCCCCGGAACAGAAAAAGGAAGTTGCCCCCTTTTCCATTCCCTTTTCTTTACGGGAGGCCTCGCTGGATTTGGTGGAGGGGAGGTTAAGAACTGAAACCGGCGCCTGGATCCTGAAGTCGGTCCACGCCTCGGCGGAGGGTTGGGATGGTCGGACCCCACGGGAGATCCGAGTGCAACTGGGCCGGTTGGACTGGAATGGCCCAGGCCAACAGGAGCTGGCCACGACCACAAAGGCGACGGCGCAGAAGTCCAAGGACCCGGCCGGCGGGGATCTCTGGGACCTCAAGCTCACGACCGATGTTTCCACCGTGGTGGATCTGCCTCCCTGGAATCTGGTTGCACCCTGCCAACTAGTGTTGGAGGGCAAGGCGACGCAAGGCGGAGAAGGGGACTGGCGGATGGATGGACTCCACGCGGTCTGGCAAGGGGTGGGGGGCATCCGCGTGGCCGCAAAAATTGGTGGGACCTATGCGGCTTCGGGCCAGTGGACCGCGGAGTTGGATTTGGAGCCGACCGATCTACAGCTGGCGGGAGTGTTTCTCCAGCCCCGGGGAATCCAAAACGTGTACGGGTCCCTGTCTGGAAGGGTGAACCTGCAGGGAGGCCCCAAGAAGCCGCTGGGCGTCGAGGTGGAGATGAACGGACAGACGGTCCAGCTGGCCGCGGCGGGAGCGAACTGGCCCAGCCAACCGGCGGCGTTGGGAATTTCCTCGCGGGCCGAGTGGGCCGAGGCGGAGAGCCTGCTGAAAGTCGAGAGTTTGACGATGAATCTGGGGAGAGCGGGCCAACCGGCGGACTTGCAACTATCTCTGGACCGGCCGGCGGTGCTGCAACTGACCGGCAAACCCAAGGCGGAGGCGGCCGAGCCGGCCATGTTGCAGTGGGCGGCCCGGGGATTGGAGTTGGCGGCGGTGGTGCCGATTCTGATCGACCCCGCCAAGCTCAAAGTGGAGGGCGGGAAAATTTCCGGGAGCGGCCAGGCAAGGATTGAGGGCGAGAAGGTGGGCTTGGGTGGCAAGGTGGAGAGCCGTGCGCTGACGGCGGCCGGGTCATGGGTGCAGGGCAACCTTTCCATGCAGTCCGCCACCGCGGATTTTCAGGGATTCATCGAAAAGGGAACCAAGATCCACTTGGAAAGCGCCCAGGTGAAGGCTTCCTGGGAAGGGGGAACGGCGGAAGACCTGACGCTGACGGCCAAGGCGGAGTGGGATTGGGTCAAAAAGGAGGGCTTTCTGGCGGGAGATTTGAGCGCCGGGTTGGCGGGCCTGGGGAAAGCATGGGCCGGGGCAAAATTCTGGCCGGCGGAGGGCCAAGCCAAGGCGCATGTGGAATTTTCCGGCAACTTCAGCCAGAAGGGAGCCGGCCTGGTCTCGCTAACCCTGGATGGCATGCGTTGGCCGGAGGAGAAGGCGGGATCCTGGGGGGCAAAGTTAACCTCCGAGCTGCAGGCGGAGCAGGGGACCTGGACGTTGCCGGCCCTGGAACTGCAGGCGAACCGGGCGGGAGAACCGTTGCTGGACGCCAAGGTGCTGGCGCTGTGGAACCCGGCGCAGGACATGGGACGGATGCGGGTGGAGTTGGCGAGGGCGGAATCGGCTTTCGTGGTGCCCCTCTTGAAAAACTTCACGCCTGACTGGCAGTGGACCGAGGCCTCCGGCAGCGGGTCCTTCGACTTTTCTCGGAAAAACCGGCATGACTTGTTGAAGGCAGACCTACAGGGAGCGGTCACCGTGGAGACGGGCACCGCACAGCGACCGCGCCCCGTGGATTTCGCTTCCGTGCAGGGAAACCTGCAGGCCTCGTGGCCGTCGGGGACGGAGGGAGAGCTGGCCATCGAAGCGGTGACCTTGGTGGCGAAGCACCGGGACGGGACGGAGGCGGTGCGCGCCTCCTTGGATGCACCGCTGGTTTTAACGAAAAAGGGTGCCAAGGAGTGGGAACCCGCCGGCACCAAGCCCTCTTCCGGAATGGTGCAGTTTGCCGGATGGCCGATGGGCATCGTGGCTCCGCTGATTTTGCCCAAGGCCAACGAAACCTCGATTGCCGGAACCCTTTCGGGCTTTTTGCGGGTACAAAGCGATCCCCAAAAGAGATCCTTGGCCGCCCAGATGGACCTCAGCAGCCCGGATCTTTCGGTCCAGTTGCCGGAACTGCGGTTGCCGGAAAACCAGGTCAATCTGAAGGCCGACTTGACGCTGGAGTCGGACGGGGGCCTGGCGGTGCAGAAAGTCATGTTGGCTTCTCGGCAAGGGGGAGTGGACTGGCTGGAGTTGTCCGCGGAAAAGGCGACGCAGTCGGGTCTGGCGGTGGTGGGCAAGGTGGATCTGAGCGTGGCAAAGCAGAACGTGCCGGCGGCGGCCCCCTACGTTTCCGCGGGGAGCCTTCTTTTAAAGGCAAACGTGGGTGAGCCCAAGGGCGGCCTGCGGAAGCTGGGATTCAGCGCCGAGGCGCAGGGCCTGTCGTTTACCCTGCCCGAGATTGGGACCCTGCCCGGTCTGCGGGCGGACGCGCAGGGAATTTTGAGTTGGGGGGCGGACGGGTTGGCGGCTTTGGATGACCTGAATCTCACCGCCCAGTCCGCGGGCGGAGAGCTGTTCATAGGCAAAGTGGATTACCGAAAAAACGGGGCCTGGGCGTGGGAGTCAGCCCGCCTGCCGAAGGGGTGGGTGGCGACGCTGGCCAAACCTTGGTTGGGGCAAAACCGATGGGTAGACGGGGATCTGGTTCTAGGACCGGGCTTTTGGGAGCTGGGTGAGCACGGGTCTTCGGGGGAGATCGACCTTTTGCTGCTGGAGGCCCGCATCAGTGAGGAGAGCCAGCGGATGTCTCTTTCCTTCCGATGTAAGGGGGAATGGGAGCATGATAACCGGACTCAAGGTTTTACCCTAAAAGATGCCTTTCTGATTTGTTCCTCCTTTGATTCTGCAGAAAAAAAAATCATCGATCTTCCGGCCGTCCAAATTCCCCTTTGCCAGACCGCCCCAGGCCTTTTCGATATCAAATTGGAGGGTGGGGTTGTCGACCTAAGAGGTTTTTTGGATCAATACGAAAGTTGGAAGTTCCCTCCCACCCCGTCTGGCGCCAAGTCTGAACCCACTCGTCTAGAGATTGATGTAAAACTGGATCAGGCGATTTTGCCGGAGGCGCGGGTGGGGCCGGTGAAAATTTCCCGTTTTCGGTATGGGCCTGAGGGAATTCTGCTGGACCCTTCCAGCGTGGAGGTGCAAGGCGGGGTGATTCGGGGTTCGGTGGTGCCGACGGGGGGAGCCGGCCGGCCTCTGCAGGTGAGTCTATTTATCGAAAGGTTTCCATTGGGCGCGATTCTCGGCCCCTTGATCCAAGATGCCCGCGGTCCGGTGGGAGGCTTGGCCGACCTGAAGTTCACCGGTCAGGCGGCGGGAGCCAAACTGGAGGATCTGCAGCGGACGTTGTCGGGACAGGGCAACCTTCGTCTTGAACAGGCCCATCTTGAGAATCTTCCGGCGATCGCCAGGGCCTTGCAGGGAGCCGGCGCGCTGCTGGGATCCGCATTTGTAGCGGGGAGTGAGATCAATTCCTTAGCAGGAGCTTTCCAGATAGCTGGCACCCGGATCACGACCGAAGATTTGCGCACCTCTGGATCGGCCTTGGCAACCGGGATGCGGGGTTCGCTGGATTGGTCAAGCCAGGCGATCGATTTTCTTGTGAATCTGGCGCTGACACGGGAGGCGATCCAGAGCAGCGGGCAATTGCAGGGAGTGATGACCCAATTGGTGGGAACCAGCTCGGAGTTTTACACAAAAATACCCGGATCGGCCACGATCACCGGCACCTTGGCAGATCCCAAGGTGCAGATGGACATTGGAAAAATGCTGGCGGAAGGGGGAATCAACTTATTACTGAACGCCCCTTCGGGGGTTTTGCAGGGCGCGGGAGGCGCGGCCGGGGGAGCGGCGGGGGCGGCCGGCAGCATCCTGCAGGGAGTTGGAAATCTGTTTAAAGGGTTTTGAGCCGCGGGGGGTTTCCCCGTAGGATTTCACGATGCGTAGCATGACCGGTTTTGGTTCCGCCAAGGTGGCCACCGCACATGCCGGTTTCCGGATTGAAGCTTCTTCCGTGAACAAGCGCGGGCTGGAAATCATCGTCTATCTACCCGGTGACCTGGCGCGGCTGGAGCGGGAGATCCGGGAGGAAGTGGCCGGCCAGATTGCCCGGGGCAAAGTGACCGTGGCCGTGCAAGCGGAGTCGGCGCCTTCCCGCAATGGGCGCAGTTTGGATCTGGCGAAAGCGGCCCTCTACGCCTCCCAGCTACGGGCCGCCGGGAAAAAGCTCGGGGTGCAAGGAGGGCCGACCTGGTCGGATCTGTTGGGTCTTCCGGGGGTGGTTTCCACCCAGAGCCATGCGCTCACGCCGAAAGAAGACCGGAAAATCTTGGCGGGGGTGCGGGTGGCTTTAACTAAAATGGTGGCCAGCCGGGAACGGGAAGGGAGCCACATGGTCCGTTCCCTGAAGCAGCACCTTGGCCGGATGGAGTCGGTCCGTACGAAGATGGGAAAGGCGGCCGCGGCCATGCGCAAGGCCCAAGGAGAACGTTTGCGGGGCCGGTTGCAGGAGCTGGCCAACGAGGCCGGGGTGGAGCTGGAACCTGAACGTCTCTTTAAGGAAGTGGCCTCGGCGGCCGATCGTGGGGATGTGACCGAGGAAATTGGTCGAATTCGTGCCCATTTGAGGGAGGCGGGTGGGTTGACTGGAAAGCAGGCTCCCGGCGGGCGGACGCTGGAGTTTCTGATCCAAGAACTGATGCGCGAGGCCAACACGGTGGGATCGAAATCCGGGGAGATGGAGCTGACCCGGCTGGCGATCGAGTTCAAATCGGAGCTGGAGAAGCTCCGGGAGCAGGCGGCGAACCTTGAATAACTTCACCCGCTCCGGAATTTTGTTCGTGGTTTCGGCCCCGTCGGGAACCGGCAAGAGCACCCTTTGCGCCAATGTCCGGCAAACTCCCGATCTGGTGTATTCGGTCAGCTGCACCACCCGGCCGATCCGGGCCGGGGAAAAGGACGGGACGGATTATGATTTTCTCCAGCGCAAAGATTTTGAGAAAAAAGTGCAGGCCGGCGACATGCTGGAGCACGCCGATGTGTACGGGCACTTCTACGGGACGCCGAAGGGGCCCATCCTCAGCCATCTGGTGGCGGGGCGGGATGTCTTGCTGGACATTGACGTGCAGGGAGCCCGGCAAATCCGGGACTCCAAGGATCCAAAAATCCGGGCCGCCTTGGCGGATATTTTCATCATGCCGCCCGATCTGGAAGAATTAAGACGAAGGCTGGAGGGGCGTGGGACCGAGACCGCCGCGCAGATCGACAAGCGGATCGACGCAGCCAATGCCGAGATGGCCGATTGGAAAAGTTACCGCTACACGATCCTGAGTAGTTCCATGGAGGAGGATCTGATCAAGTTCCGCGCGATCATTCGGGCGGAGCGCTATCTCAGCCGGAGGCTGGACCTCAATCGTGGCTGAGAAAAAAACGGTGCGCATCGTCCTGGGGGTGACCGGATCGATCGCCGCGTTCCGGGCGGCGGATCTGGCCAGCGCCATGGGGAAAGAGGGTTGGGAAGTGCATGCGGTGCTGACGGCGGACGGGGCCCGTTTTCTTCCGGCGTTGACCTTGGCCGCCCTGACGCACCGACCGGTGCACACCTCGTTATGGGAAGAAGGGGAGGGCGGAAGAATGTCCCATCTGGATCTGGCCCAGACGGCGGATGTGGTGGTGGTGGCACCGGCCAGCGCCGACTTTCTCGCGCGGACCGCCCATGGTTTTGCCGGGGACGTGCTGGGGGCGGTATTCCTGGCCACCCGTGCCCCGCTGGTCATCGCACCGGCGATGAACAGCAACATGTGGATCCATCCAGCGACCCAGGAGAACGTGAAGCTTCTCTCTTCCCGCGGGGTGATTTGGGCGGGGCCGGCCGAGGGGCGGTTGGCCTGTGGAGCAGAGGGACCAGGCCGGCTGGCTCCCACGACAGCCATTCTAGGCGTGGTGAAAAAAGTTTTGCAAAAGGGGAAACCGAAATGAGCCAAGCCGGACTCTGCAAACCGTCGGCTGCCTTTGTGAAACGGGCGGCGTTCAACAGTCCGGCCAAGTACAAATCCCTGCACCGCGAATCCATCCAGAATCCCAACAAGTTCTGGGGGCGGATGGCGCAGCAGGAGTTGAGCTGGTTCCAGGAGCCAAAAAAGGTGCTGGAGTGGAAAGCACCATTTGCCAAGTGGTTTGGCGGCGGGCGATTGAATCTTAGCCATAACTGCTTGGATCGGCACCGGGACGGGCCGCGGCGGCACAAGGCGGCCATCGTGTTTGAAGGGGAACCCGGGGATGTCCGCGTCCTGACCTATCAGCAACTCCATGATGAAGTCTGCCGTTTTGCCCATGCGCTGAAGGGGGAGGGAATCCGCAAGGGGGATCGGGTGATGATTTATCTGCCCATGGTGCCGGAGGCCGCGATCGCCATGCTGGCCTGTGCCCGGATCGGGGCGGTGCACAGTGTGGTTTTTGGTGGCTTCAGCGCCGAAGCGCTCAAAGACCGGATTCATGATTGCGGCGCCAAGCTGGTGATCACCGCGGATGGGGGTTACCGGCGGGGCCAGGTGGTGGATCTGAAAAAAAATGTCGATGCGGCGGTTGCTGGTTGTCCCGGAGTGCAAAGGGTGATCGTGCTGAAGCGGACCGGGACGGTGAAGGCGCTGAACGGGATGGACCGTTGGTGGCACGAGATCACGGACCACCAACCGCCGGACTTTCCGCCGGAAAAAATGGAGAGCGAGGATCCTCTCTTTATTCTCTACACGAGCGGTAGCACCGGGAAACCCAAGGGGATTTTACACACCACGGCCGGATATCTGTTGGGCGCCCACCTGACAACGAAGTGGGTGTTTGACCTTCGGGAGGAGGATCTTTTTTGGTGCACGGCGGATGTCGGCTGGGTAACCGGCCATAGCTACGCGGTGTACGGCGCCTTGAGCAATGGGGCGACGACGCTGATGTACGAGGGGGCGCCCAACCAACCGGAGCCGGATCGGTTTTGGCGGATCATTGCCAAGCACCGTGTGAGCATTTTTTACACGGCCCCCACGGCGATCCGGGCCTTTATCCGTTGGGGCGATCAATGGGTAAAAAAACATGATCTGTCTTCCCTGCGCCTGCTGGGTTCGGTGGGGGAGCCGATCAATCCCGAGGCTTGGCTTTGGTATTACCGGGTGGTGGGTGGGGGGCGGTGTCCGATCGTGGACACCTGGTGGCAGACGGAAACGGGCAGCCACATGCTGACGACTCTGCCGGGGGTCCATGCGATGAAGCCGGGGCTGGCCGGGGTACCTTTCTTCGGGGCGGATTTGGCGGTGGTGGACGACCGCGGGAAATCGGTCAAGGACGGGGTACAGGGAAAACTGGTGATCCGGAAACCCTGGCCGTCGATGTTGCGGACGATTTACGGTGATCCGGAGCGGTACAAGACACAGTACTGGAGTGAGGTGCCGGGTTGCTATTTCACGGGCGACGGGGCCAAACGGGACAAGGATGGGTATTTCCACGTGATTGGACGGATTGATGACGTACTGAATGTCTCGGGTCACCGGTTGGGCACGGCTGAATTGGAGAGTGCGCTGGTGAGTCATCCGGCCGTGGCGGAAGCGGCGGTGGTCGGCCGGCCCGATGATTTGAAAGGCCAAGCGGTGGTGGCCTTTGTCACCCTAAAATCCGGGCAAAAGGCCGGGGAAGAGCTGGTGGCGGCGTTGCGGAACCAAGTGAGTAAAGAGATCGGTCCGATCGCCAAACCGGATCAGATCCGCTTTGCTGAAGCCCTACCTAAAACGAGAAGCGGAAAGATCATGCGGCGTTTGCTCAAAGAGATTGCTGCCGGCGGGACGGTGAAGGGGGATGTGACCACGCTGGAGGACCTGAACGTGATCGCTTCGCTACAGTCGTCTTCTTCCGAGGAGGGTTGAGATGTCCTGGCGCCTGAAGCTTTCCGAAACCGGTCTGCTGGTCGTGGACGTGCAGGAGAAGCTGGTGGCGGCGGTAAAAGAGCCGGAGGGATGGGTGGAAAGGGTCGAAGTTTTGGTGAAAGCGGCCAAACTTCTGGAAATCCCCATGGCTATCACCGAGCAGGTGCCGGCTAAACTGGGTAAAACCGTTGTGGCGATTCAGCGGGCGGCGGGGAAGGGCGGGCCCCATGCCAAAAGTGCCTTCTCGGCGGTGGAGGCCGGCAAAGCCCTGGGCCGAAAAAGGATTTTGGTGGTGGGGTGTGAGGCTCACATTTGCGTGCGGCAGACCGTGTACGATTTAAGGCAAAAGGAGGTCCAACCGGTGCTGGTAGCCGATGCGGTGGGATCGAGGAGGGAAGCAGACCGGCAACTGGCTCTGCAGGAAATGAGGCAGGACGGAATCGTGATTGCTTCCACGGAGGCGGTGTTGTTTGAGTTGCTGGAGACGGCGGAGCATCCGAAATTTAAGGAGATTCAAAGCCTCATCAAATAATCCGGGAGGGAGGGCTGTCCCCAACCCGCCTGGCTAAGTTGTCGTTGGCTTGACCCTGAATGAGGTGTCCAGGGGAGTGCCCACCCGGCTTCACTGTATCAGAAAATCTGCTGGCCAAGAAGAGCTAACCCTCTCATTCTCATCCGCTTATGGCAACGCCTGCCGCGACGGCCCAAAAATGGCCTTTCAATGTCTCCGTGGTTCCCAGGGTTCCCGAGGGCTTGGAATCCCTTCGGCGGATTGCCTTCAATCTCTGGTTCAGTTGGAACTTTGACGCGCTGGAGCTCTTCAAGGAGTTGGATCCGACCCTTTGGGAAGAGTGTGGCCACAGTCCGGTCAAAATGCTGCGGTTGATCAAACAGTCACGTCTGGAAGCGGTGGCCAAGGACAAGGCGTACCGGGGTCGGGTGGAGAAAGTCCACGACAAGCTAGAGGCCTACCTCAATCGTAAGTCGACTTGGTTCACCAAAAACCTGCCCAAGGAAACGAAGGATCAGCCTTTGGTGGCCTACTTCTCGGCGGAGTTCGGTTTTCACGAATCTTTGCCCGTTTACTCCGGCGGTCTTGGCATCCTGGCCGGCGATCATTGCAAATCGGCCAGCGATCTAGGGCTGCCGTTTGTGGCGGTGGGCTTGTTGTACCGCTTTGGTTACTTCGCACAGAAGATCAACCGGGACGGATGGCAGGAGGCCAACATCGTCGACAATGTTTTCCATGACCTGCCGGCGAGTGAAGCCCTCGCGGCCGACGGCAAAACAACCGTGGTGGTCGAGCTCGACATGCCCGGGCGCAAGGTCAAAGCCAAGGTTTGGGAGGTCAGGATCGGTCTGACGCGCCTTTTCCTGCTGGATACGGATCTGCCCTCCAATGCGCCCGACGACCGGAATATCACGTACCAACTCTACGGCGGAGATCACGACATGCGGGTCCGCCAGGAGATCCTACTGGGCATTGGTGGGGTAAAGGCTCTGGATGCCATGGGAATTAAGCCTTCCGTGTTTCATATGAATGAGGGCCACGCCGCCTTTCTGGGTTTGGAGCGGATCCGAAGGCTGATTTCCGAGGAGAAGCTTTCCTTCATTGAAGCTTTGCAACCGGTAGCCGCCAGCAGTGTCTTCACCACGCACACGCCGGTGCCCGCTGGGAACGATGCCTTTGACCCCAAGCTGATGGAGAAGTACTTCGCCGCCTACGTCCGCGACTGTCACATCAGCTTTGACGAATTGCTCAAGCTCGGCCGCCCGTGGGCGCACCCGGAAGAGGAGCCGTTCAGCATGACCATCCTGGCGCTCCGTCTTTCCCGTCAGGCCAACGGGGTCAGCGCCATTCACGGGAGGGTTTCCCGTGAAATGTGGCAGACGGTCTGGCCGGGGGTGCCCAAGAAAGAAATTCCGATCCGCCATGTGACTAATGGAATCCATACGTTCACCTGGATGGCTCCGGAAATTCGGGATTTGCTGGAAAAAGAGGAAGGGGCCTTCACGGAGGACGACCTAGCGGATGCCGCCCAATGGAAAAAAAGAGTCGAATTTAAGGACAAGGACTACTGGACCGTCCATCAGAAGCTTAAGGCTCGCCTCTTGGAATTTGTGCGTCGCAACGTCAAAAACCAAAGAATTCGGAACGGAGTCAAGCCAGAGGAGATTCTTTCCACCCAGACCATGCTCGATCCCAAGGCGCTTACCATCGGATTTGCCCGGCGTTTTGCCACTTATAAGCGAGCCGCTCTTTTGTTCCGGGATCTGGATAAACTGGCAGCCATCGTCAATGACCCGGAGCGGCCGGTGCAGTTTCTGTTTGCCGGGAAAGCCCACCCCGCCGATGAGGGGGGCAAGAAGCTCATTCAGCTGATCGTGAAGGTCTCCGAGCTGCCGGTTTTCAAAAACAAGATCGTCTTCGTGGAAAATTATGATTTCAACGTGGCCCGCCACCTCTATCACGGCTGCGACGTCTGGCTGAATAATCCGACGCGGCCGTTGGAAGCCAGCGGCACGAGTGGCGAGAAGGTGATCACCAGCGGATGTCTGAACTTTTCTGTCCGGGACGGCTGGTGGGACGAGGCCTTTGACGGCACCAACGGCTGGGCGATCGGGGAGGATGCCTTGCGCTTGGAACCCGAGGTGCAGGACGAGTTCGACGCTTTCTCAATTTACGAGATCCTCCAGCATGAAGTTGTGCCGATGTATTATGAACGGAGTGCCGACGGAGTCCCGAAGCGCTGGATTGAGCGCGTCCGGCGCAGCCTGATGACGATCGGGCCGGTCTATAACACCCAGCGAATGGTGGCGGAATATGCGGAGAATTTTTACAAGAAGGCCGCCGAGAAGGGACGAATGTTTGCGGAAAACAAGTTCGCGAAGTCCCGGAACCTGGCGGTCTGGAAAGACAAATTGCGGACCGCTTGGTCCGAGGTGAAGGCCAACGCGGTGACATGGGCTGGAGGCAATGGAACCACGGTCAGTGTGGGCGATCAGGTGTCCGTCTCGGTCCAGGTTCATCTGGGGTCCCTCAAAAATGAGGAAGTAGCCGTGGAGGCGTATGTGAAGGCGGTCGATCCAAACGGGCCTTCTCTGGCCACGCGACTGGAGCCAACCGGGGAGACCTCCCAAGGTTGGGCGAAATACGCCGGTCGAGTAGAGATGAAGGATAGCGGTAATTTCCAATTCAATGTGCGAGTTCGTCCTTCGAATTCTTCTTTAACCCAAGCCCATGAGCTTCGGCTAATCACCTGGGCAGTTAGCCCCTAATGTTCCCCAATTTTTTCCCCTTGTTGGGTTGCAACCCAGCGATCCATCCCCAATTTTGACCTCTGACCCCAGAGCCTAGAAATCCAGTTTCTAAGCCATTGCAACTTATATATTTAAACGACCTCTGACCCCATGTAAGTTGTTTGTAATTAGGGGTTTAGGTTTGGGTCGGGAAAGCGGTATTTATGTTGATGATCAGATATTTATGAAAAAGTAGGGAAGGATTTTAAACTGGAAGGAAGGAAAAAAAGGGATTTTTCTCTTCGGTTTGACCGAATTTTTGGCCTCGCTAGGGTTTGGGGCTATGTCAGGCTCGGTTTCGCCAGCTGAACTGCGGAAAGGGGTCTCCACCAGCCCTGAACTGGTGGGCTTGGATCCTGCCGACGTAAATCTTTCCGCGGTCGAGAAGACTATTCATGCCTGCCGCGATTATCTTTTGGGGCTGCAAAAGCCCGAGGGGTACTGGGTCGGGGAGCTGTTCGTGGACAGCACGGTGGCCTGTGATTACCACTTGCTGATGTATTTGCGCGGGAAAGTGGACCGCGCCAAGGAAGCCAAGATCGTCCGCCACATTCTCCAGCGCCAGTTGCCCGACGGCGGTTGGCCCATCTATCCGGGTGGCCCCAGCAACGTGACCGCCACGGTGAAGGCCTACTTCAGCCTGAAGTTGGCGGGGTTCACCCCGGATGAGCCCGAGATGCGCAAAGCCCGCTCCGCGGCGATGCGTTTGGGCGGGATTCCCAGCAGCAACACCTACTGCAAATTTTATCTGGCGATGTTCGGCCAGTATCCGTGGAAGTATCTCCCCAACATTCCCCCGGAAATTCTCCTGCTGCCGAAATGGGCGCCGTTCGACATGTCGGAAATGAGTTCGTGGACCCGGGCCATCGTGGTGCCGATGTCCATCATCCGCAGTTTCCGCCCCGTCACCCATCTCCCGCCGGAGAAACAATTGCATGAACTGTACCCATACGGGGTCGAGGGCGGTCCTTTCTTTCACCCGGTCGAAAACCGTTTCTTTTCCATGAAGAATTTCTTCGTGCGGGTTAATGAACTCTTGGGCTTTCTCGAAGCCCTGCCCTGGAAACCATTCCGCAAAAAGGCTCTCCAGCTGGCAGAGAAGTGGATCCTTGACCGGACCGGGCCGGAGTCCGAGGGCTTGGCCGCGATTTTCCCCTCGATGATGAACTCGATTCTGGCCTTCCGGTGTCTCGATTATGCCGAGGACCATCCTTGGATGATCAAAGCGGTGAAGGATCTGGAAGGTTTGGAAGTCGACGATCCCGCCAACGGGGATTTTCGCATCCAGCCCTGCCTCAGCCCGGTTTGGGACACGGCGATCACCCTGACCGCCCTCGGAGCCGCTGGGGTGAGCCCTGATCACCCGGCGATGCAGAAGGGGGCCGATTGGCTGCTTTCTAAGGAAGTCAAGATGCGGGGGGACTACGTGATGAAGAATCCGACGCCGATCACCGGCGGCTGGGCCTTCGAGTTCTTTAACGATTGGTATCCCGACGTGGATGACACTGCCAAGGTCCTGCTCGGTCTCCGTCAGGCCAAGGCCTCGAACCCCAACCAGCAAAAGGAGGCGATGGATCGTGGGCTGGGATGGGCGATGAGCTTTCAGTGCGATAACGGCGGCTATGCAGCCTTTGACAAGAACGTGAATAAGGCGTGGCTCGAAGACGTCCCGTTTGCCGACCACAACGCCATACTTGATCCGCCCTGTGCTGACATCACCGGGAGACTGCTTGAGACCATGGGCAAGCTAGGGATTGCCAAAAACCACCCGCAGATTCAGCGGGCGCTGGCCTTCCTGCGGACAACGCAGGAGGAAGACGGTTCCTGGTTCGGCCGCTGGGGGGTCAATTATGTGTACGGCACCTGGCAGGCACTCCGCGGACTGCAGGCGATCGGCTATGACATGAACGATACCTGGGCCGTCCGGGCCCGGGACTGGCTGGAGTGTGCTCAGAATCCCGACGGCGGCTGGGGGGAGAGTTGCGGTTCGTATGATGATCCTCGGATGAAGGGGCGGGGGATCAGCACCGCCTCCCAGACCGGCTGGGGACTGATGGGCTTACTGGCCTGTGGGGACATTCAGCGCCCGAGCGTGCGCCGAGCCGTCCGGTATCTGGTGGAGACCCAGTCGAAGGACGGGAGTTGGGAGGAAAAACTTATCACCGGCACGGGATTCCCATGCGTTTTCTATCTTCGTTACGACATGTACCGCAACAATTGGCCGCTCCTCGCCCTCGGCGAATATCTCGATCAGGTCCGGACCTCCGGCGTACGCTGAACTCAGCCGCGGATTCGTCCGCCAGAACCCCCATGTCCGACTCCCCTCTGCCGGTTGGGATCCTTTTTCCCATGGAGTTCGAAGCGGAGCCGACGTGGAGAACGATCGGCGGCCGGAGTCGGCCTGAAGCGGGCTTGGAAACTCTCAAAGGGAGTTGGCAGGGGTTGCCGGTGGTTTCCGCACGGATCGGTATGGGGCATGCGGGGCTGGATCAAAAAGTCGAAGCATGGCTAAACGAACATCCCTGTCGGGCGGTCGTGTTGGCCGGGCTGGCCGGGGCCTTGGATCCGGCTTGGGACAAAGGCGATCTCAGTTCGTTTCATGCGGAGGCTTGGCCGGGGTTCGCGGTTTGGGCTCGGACGAAACCGGCCGTGCGGGCGGGGAAATGGCACACGGCCCATGCGATCATCGAGACCGGGCTGGCGAAGCTGGAACTCGGACGAAAAACCGCTTGTGGGCTGGTGGAGATGGAATGGGACTACGTGGCGGCAGCCTGCCGAAGAAAGGATGTGCCTTTGGTGGGGTTACGGGCGGTAAGCGACCACGCGGAACAATTGTTGCCGGCGGATCTTTTTCTTCTGGGATGCGATGCGGTCACCGGCAAGAGCACGCCCGTGAAGCTCGGACTGCATCTGGCCCTCAGGCCTTGGCGATTGCGGGAACTTCTTCCGGCCGTGGGGGGTTGTCTGCAGGCCAGGGAAGTGATGTCCAAAGCTCTGGGGGAGTTTTTGGATTGGATGAGTGGCGGGATGAAGGGGCTAAGGGATTAAGGGGTTAAGAATTCTGGATCGAGAGTTGTGAATCGAGGTAGGCCATGTTTGATCAAAGTGGCCTACCGAATCTATGACTCTTTAGCCTACCGCGTGAGCGGCTTGGAAGCCGGAGACGACGGCGCCCTCGATGGTGGCGGGCAGGCCAGTTTCGGTCCAATCGCCGGCAAGGAAGAGATTTTCCACGGAGGTGACCGGACCCGGGCGGGCCAAAGGCATGCCGGGTGGGCCCCAGAAAGTGGCGTCCCGAGACTTGTAGACCACATGGTGGGTGACCTTCGCCTCACGGCTTTCCGGAACCATTTTCTGAATCTCACCCATGATGAGTTCCACCAGATATTTTCCGGTCTGGTCAATCAGGTCGGTCACGGCGCTGATGACGGCTGCGTATAGGTAGCCGTTCGAGCCCGGGGGCAGGGTGGAAGTACGGTCGAAGACCCAGTGGAGCGGGGAATCCAAAAATCCGGTGATGAGACCCGGAGTCAGGGGGCGATCAGTCCAAAGGTGAACGCCTAAAATGGGGCCAGGCTTCAGCATGGCGGCCAGTTGGGAGGCGCGGTCGACATTCGGGATCAGCTTAGCGGCAGGGGTCCATGGAACGGCCAGGACCACCAGATCGAACTTCTCCACCGAGCCGTCCTTGAACCTCACCTTTTCCACCTGCTGGTGGATCTCGTCGTACTGCAGCTCCTCCACAGGCGATGCCAAGCAGATCCGCCCCTCGGCGGACTCAATAAACGCATTCAGCTCGGGGCTGAGCAGGCCGGAGAGCCCGTCCTTATCAAGGTAGATGGCGGCATCCTGGGAGGTTCCAAAAAGTCCGCGGCGGGTGACTTCCCAAAAAAGACAGGCATCCGCCAGTTGGATAGGGGCGTTGAGGGCGGCGAGGCAGAAGGGCTCCCAAAGCGCGCGGACGGATCCGGGTGTCTGACGGACTCGCTCCAGCCAGGCTTGGACCGTCTCTCCCTGCTTGGGCGGAGAACTCCGCGCTCGCCCCGGCAGACGGAGGATGGCCCAGCGATCCAACCAGCCCAGTTCCCGAAAACCAAAGAGGCCCGTGAGCAGGTGAAAGGGCGGGGGGAGAGGTGAGGACCGGAGAACCGTTTGGCCTTTTTTTGGGCTAACAAAATGAAGGTCCAAACGGTCGTGGCGTTCGAGCCGGTCCAGATTTCCCATCTCGGCCACCAGGGCGAGGGTCTCGTGGTAGCAGCCCATGAGAATATGTTGGCCGTTGTCGAGAATGGTGCCGGTCTTGGCCTCGCGATAGCTGTGGGCACGTCCGCCCAGCAACGGTTTGGCCTCGATGAGGTCAACAAGGTGGCCCTCCCGGGCGAGGGAAAAAGCGGCGGCACAACCGGCATAACCGCCCCCGATGACGGCAATGCGAGCCGGGAGTCGACGGGGGAGGACTTTCTTTTTGAGAAGCTTCTGCCCCCGCCGCAAGGCCAGGAGCTTTTCCCAACGGGAAAGTTTGATGGGGCCTTTCAGGACATCAAAGTTTTTTCGGCGGATTTTCTCCAACAGATCACGGTAGACCCCGGTCATGAGCAGGGCGGCGGAAAGATGGGGACGGTCGGCTTCCGGGAGAAGGCGGTCGGCCTTCTCAAAGTAGTGCCGGGCGCGAAAATACTGCATCCGCAGGAGGCGATTCAGGCCGGGGGTCAAGTGGGGTCCCTGGAAGTCCTTTTCCTGCACGCCAAAAACCTCCCATTCCGAGCGGGGAAGGTAGATGCGGCCAAAGCGTTGCAGGTCGTAGGCGACGTCGCGGAGAATGTTGGTCAGCTGGAAGGCCATGCCAAGGGCGATGGCGTAATCGCGGGCCGCCCGGGTCTGGCAGCAGAAAATATTGATTGAAACTAGACCGACGGCGGAGGCCACTCCGTAACAGTATTTGCCGAGTTCCGCGAAGGTTTCGTAGCGGCTTTTGGTCAGATCCATCTCCACCCCGTCGAGGATCTGGAGGAGGGGTTCCGGCGGGATCAGATATTTCCGGACCACCGGGGCCAATTCTTTGGCGAGGGGTTGTTCCGGCGTCCCGTGGTAAATAGCGGCGATGTCGTCGCGCCATTTATGGAGTCTCGCCTGCCTCATGGGCAGGGGGGCGGTGGTTTCATCGACCACATCGTCCACCGTTCGGCAGAAGGCGTAGAACGTGGACATGGCCCGCCGTTGCTCTTTGGGCAGGCAGATAAAGGAGAGGGCGAGATTGGAACCGCTCTTCCGAGTGATGCGTTCCCCGGTGCCTCCCGGGAGGGGCTGCGAACTCATCCGCCCAGGAATGCCTGAAACCCGAGGCTGAGGAAGTCGAATTTGGAAACCTCCGGACGGCGGCTGAGGGTGTCGTAGCGCTGGGCTTCGATCTTCCGGAGAATTTTCGTGCCCCCGAGCCAGGTGAGGCGGATTTCCCAGGAAAGGGGCCGTTTCAATTTAGACGGAAGAGGTTCGCCTTCGCGGAACAGATCCCAAGTCCGTTCGACCTGGTAGCGGAGGCAGTTACGGAAGTTGGGGGTGACTTTGCCGGCGAAGAGATCGGTCTCTGGGACGTCAAAGCGGCGGAGATCGACCTGCGGGATGTAGATACGGTCCTTGCCGAGGTCGACCGAGACGTCCTGCCAAAAGTTGGCGAGTTGGAGAGCGGTGCAGATGTGGTCGGATAATTTGGCGAGCTCGTCCTCGCGATGGCCGTGGAGCAGAAGAACCAGTCGGCCGATGGGGTTGGCGCTGCGGCGGCAGTAGTCGAGGACGGAGGGGAAATCCTCGTAGCGGCGCTTGACGATGTCCTGTTCGAAGGCGCTGAGGAGGTCGAGAAAGAGGGAGTCGGGCAAATCGAACTCCGCCTTGGTGCGAAGGAGGGGGGTGAAGATCCATTCGTACTGGTTGTCGTAGGGCTTATCCGCCAGGGCGCTTTGCCAGGCTTGGCGGTAGGCCCGGAAGACGGTGAGTCGCTCGGCCTCGGTGGGGGCGGAGCGGTTGGCCACCCGAAGGCGGGGGTCGGCATAGCCCTCGTCGGCGAGATCGTCGGCCACCCGGGCAAAGGCATAGACGGCGTGGACGTGGGGCCGGATTTTCTTGGGGACGAGCCGGCCGACGGGGAAGTTTTCGTAATGTTCCCGGGCCAGCTTGGTGCAGGCCACGTAGGGATCGGGGGTTGGAACGGCCGTTTGGGCCGGAAAAGACTCCACAGAGTGCATTTGGGTATTTTGCCAAAAAGACGTAAAAAGGGCGAGAAGCTTGATTCTTCGCTTTTTTGTTATACAAATGTGTAATGAATTCCGGTGAGAGAATTCTCAAGTTTTTGCGCAGCTACACGGACAAGCATCGCCGACCGCCCACGGTGCGCGAGATTCAGCGGGCGGTGGGTTTCAAGAGTCCGCGAGGAGTAAGCTACTTCCTCGACAAGCTGGAGAAAACCCGGCGGATCGTCCGGCGGGGTCGATCCCGCGGGATTTTTTTAGCGGGCACGGAAGGGCTTCGCCGGGAGCCGGAAACAGCCGCGTGTTTCCCGTTTTTTTCGGCGATTCCGGCGGGTCGGGCAGACTTGGCGGAAACCGAGCCGGATCGGCAGCTGGCGATGGAGCCGACCCTTTTTGGGCTGCGGACCCCGGACCGGGCGTTTGTGGTGAGGGTGAGGGGGAGGAGTATGGAAGGTGCCGGCATCCGGGATGGAGACTTGGCGGTCTTGGAGAAGAAAGAGCCTAAGGCGGGGGATGTGGTGGCGGCGTTGGTGGACGGAGAGGTGACCCTGAAGCGGTTAGTGACGGAGCGGAGGGGATGGTTTTTAAAATCAGAAAACCCGGATTTCCCGGATTTGACCCCCCGGCGGGATCTGGAGGTGCAGGGGGTGCTGGTGGGGCTGGTTCGGCGGTGGAAAGACTGAACAACTTTCAGGAAAATTCTGGCCGACAAGGGGTTCCCGAGGCCACGATCAAGGATGCGTTATCTTTCGGGGATTCAGCCGACGGGGCGGCTGCATCTGGGCAACTACTTCGGCATGATCCGGCCCGCCGTCGAGCTTCAGGCCCAAGGGGAGGCTTATTATTTCCTGGCAGACTACCACGCTCTGACCGGGACGGCGGGGAAGGGGGAGTTGCCCGGACTGGTGAGGGAGACCCTGCTGGACCTCTTGGGGTGCGGGGTGGATCCGAACAAAGCGGTGGTGTTCCGCCAAAGTGCGGTACCGGAGGTTCACGAGTTGGCCTGGTATCTTTCCGCGGTGACGCCGATGGGGCTGCTGGAGCGATGTCACAGCTACAAGGACAAGGTGACCAAGGGAATTTCCCCCTCGCATGGACTCTTTGCCTACCCTGTCCTGATGGCGGCGGATATTCTGCTCTATGATGCCGATCGGGTTCCAGTCGGGCAGGACCAGAAGCAACATCTGGAGGTGGCGCGGGACATCGCCGGCAAGTTCAACGACAAATTCGGGACCGTCTTCAAGCTGCCGGAATCGATCATCCGGGAGGACGCCGGGGTGGTGCCGGGGGTGGATGGGCAGAAGATGAGCAAGTCCTACCATAACACGCTGGAGATTTTTGCCCCGGAAAAGGACCTGCGGAAGGCGATCATGGGAATCCAGACTGACTCGACCCCGGTCGAGGCGCCCAAGACGGTTGAGGGAAGCACGCTCTGGGGTTTGGCGCGGTTGATGGGGACGGCGGCGGAGCGGGCGGAGTTTCGCCGGAAGATGGAAAAGGGTGGCACAGGGTATGGGGATTTAAAAAAAATGTTGGCCGATACAGTCCTGAGGGAGTTTGCAACCCTGCGGAAGAGGCGGGAGGAACTGGCGGCTGATCCGGGCAAGGTGGCCCGTTGGATGCAGGAAGGCGCAGGCAAGGCCCGGCAGACGGCGGAAGGCGTGTTGGCCCGGGTGCGGGCAGCGGTGGGGACCCGGCCATGAATCCCGGTCTGGAAATCCCCGCCAACGAAAATCTGCGGGTGGAGTTAAGTGCCTTCACCGGACCCCTGGACCTTCTCCTGCACCTTATCAAGGAACAGGAGATGGATATTTACGACATCCGGCTGGAGAAGCTGACCGAGCAATACCTGGCGCGGCTGGACAAGATGAAGGAGGAAAACCTTGCGATCGCCGGGGAATTCCTGGTGATGGCGGCAACCCTTTTATACCTGAAGAGCCGGACGCTGCTGCCCGTGCAGGATCGGCCCCCCGAGGAGGTGGAGGAGGAGGATCCAAAATGGGAGCTGATCCGGCAGTTGATTGAATACCGGAAGTTCAAGGAGGCGGCGGGGCAGTTGGGAGACCGGGAGGCGCTTCACTCAAAGATTTTTGGCCGGACGCCCGAGCGGGTGACGGTCCCGACGGGCATGCAAGGACCGGGCCAAGTTTCGATGTTCGATCTGGTCTGGGCCTTCCAGAAGGTGCTGCGGGGGGTGGAGGAGCGGGCGCGGGCGGGGCGGTTCGCGGAGGATGAGTACACGGTGAGCGAAAAAATTGAATTTCTTTTGGACCGGGTTCCGGCCGGGCAAGAGGTGCCTTTTGAAGATTTGTTCCGCTCGATGTCATCCCGCGGCGAGGTGGTGGTCACTTTTTTGGCGTTGCTCGAATTGATCCGGCTCCGCCAATTGACGGCACGGCAGGAAAAGCCCCTGCAGCCCATTTTCATCCAGCGGGTCGCGGAGGGCGGGGCCAGGGCACCGATCCCCGACCGGGAGGAGGGGGATGGGACTGGTCAACCGTCCGTGGAAACCCCAGCGTAGGAGGCGGTATGAGGGAATGGGCCAGAGTCCTGGAAGCGTTGTTGTTCGCGGCGACCGAGCCTTTGGAGCCGCGGCGGCTGGCTCTCCTCCTGAGGGAGGGACCGGAGGGTGGCCAGGGTTTTCCTGAGGTGAAGGAGGCCGAGGTTCGGGAGGAACTGGCCAAGCTGGCGGAGGCTCTGCCGGCGCGGGGCCTGATTTTGCGGGAAGTGGCCGGCGGATTCCGAATCGGCACGGCCCCGGAGCTGGCGGGTTGGGTGGCCAAGCTCAAGGGGGTGGTGCGGCCGCCGCGCCTCAGTCCACCCGCCCTGGAAACCATGGCGGTGATTGCGTACCGGCAACCGATCTCGCGGGCGGAGATCGAGGCGGTGCGCGGGGTGGATTGCAGCGGTACGCTCGACACGCTGGTGGAACGGGGCGTGGCGAGAATTACGGGGCGGAGCGATGCGCCCGGGCGGCCGATCCTGTACGGGACCACGCCCCTGTTTTTGGAGCATTTCGGATTGAAGGATCTGGAGGAGCTGCCGAATTCGGAGGAGTTGCGGCGCGTGAAGCTGCCGCTGGCGGCTGATCCGGCGGGTCCCAAACAGGAGGAACTGATCCGTGAAGCTGGCGAGCCTGCGGCGCAAGGTTGACCGGCTGGATGACCAACTGGTCCGGCTCCTCGCGGAGCGGACCCGGGTGGCCCGGGACATCGGCCGGCTCAAGCGCCGGGACGGGTTTTCCATTCTTGCGCCGGCCCGGGAAGCGAGCTTGCTCCGCCGTCTGGAGGCCGTGGCGGGCCGCGGTTTGGATCGGGGCTCTCTCCATGCCGTTTATCGGGAAATTCTGTCGAGTGCGCGGGAAGCCCAGGGGGGAGTGCGAATCGCCTACCTTGGGCCGGAGTCCTCCTATTGCCATCAGGCCGCCCGGTCCCGTTTTGGGGCCGCGGCCCATCTGGTGCCGTGTGCCACGATTGCGGAGATTTTTTCCGCCGTGGACCGGGCGGAGGTGGATGCCGGCGTGGTGCCGGCGGAAAATTCGGGGGAGGGCTCGGTGGGGGCCACCCAAGATGCCCTTTGGGACACGTGCGCCTGGATTACGGGGGAAATTTATTTGCCGGTCCGGCACGCGTTGTTGAGCCGGGCGGCGCAGGGACCGATCCGGGTGGTCTATAGTCATGCCCAGGCCTTGGCCCAGTGTCGGCACTGGTTGGCGACGCACCATCCGGAGGCGCAGTGGGTGGAAGTGGCGAGCACCGCGGAGGGGGCGCGCCGTGCGGCCAAAGAGAAAGGGGCGGCGGCGTTGGCCAGCGCGTTGGCGGCCGACCTCTACAAGCTGAAGATCCGCCAGCGGGATGTGCAAGACCGGGTGGGCAACACGACAAGATTTCTGGTCTTGGGGCAGGATCCGGTGCCGGTCACCGGCAAGGATCGGACCAGCCTGGTGTTCAGCCTGCCGCACCGGGCGGGGGCGTTGCACCGGGCCCTGGGGATTTTCTCCTCGCGGAAACTGAACCTGCTCAAGGTGGAGTCGCGGCCGGCGCCGGGAAAACCGTGGGAGTATGTTTTCTTTGTGGATCTGCGCGGGCATGCGGACCGGCCGGAGTTTCAACGGGCGCTGGCGGCGTTGCGCAAGCAGACGCAGGACCTGCGGGTGCTGGGCAGTTATCCGGAAGAGCGCTGACCATGGCTGAGGAAAACGCTCCGCCCCCGGCGGGCGGCGAGGTGGAGACCGCCAAAAAAAAGCTGCGCCTCAAGGTCACGCGGGTGGAGGAGAACCAGCCGCGGATGCGGCGAAGAATTTTTGCGCGGCCACCGGTGGCAGTGCCAGGTGCGGAAGCCAGGCCGCCGGGCACGGAGGAAAAAAGAATCGGGGTCGGCCGGAGTTTGCAGGATTTGGGGAAGAAAGCCTGGCAGGTGGCGAGAGGGTGGCACCGAAATGTCTGGATCGCGATCGCGGCGGCGATCGGGTGTATGGCGTTGTACGGGGGATGGAAAGAGTGGCGGAAAACGGTGGTGCGGGTGCGGGTGGAGTTGAATGAGGTCCGGTTGGGTGACAAGCCGGAGGTGCTGGTTTTATACGATTTTTCCGAAAGGTTGGCGGGTCTACGCCGGGACTATGGGCGCAGGCTGGCACCGTTGCGGCCGCAGATCCGGGAAATAGAGCGGACCTTGGTTCTGGCCAAGGCGGATGCGGCGGGCACGGCAGAAAAGGTGCGGATGGTGACGGAGGTGCTGGGGCACGAAAGCAGCCAAGCCAAACAAGTGTATGAGGATTACCGGACTTCCGTCAGCAAACTGTGGCTTGAGGAGGCCGGCCTGTTGGATCAGGAGTTTGATGACCGGCGCAAAGCCTTTCTCGATGAGGTGGAAGACCGGGCCCGGTCGCTGGGTCTTTTTTATCATCCCGAGGAGAGCGAGGATCTGCAGCAACCGGAGATCGCCGCCAACGAGTTCCGACTGGCCCTTTACCGGGCCCCGCCCAGCATTCTCTTGCCGGAGCAGTTCGGGTGGATGGACAAGAGACTCCGCGGTTGGCGTGATTTTGAAAAGGACTGGAACACCCGGTACAAGGGGTTGGGCACGCGGGCCAAACAACTGCGGAGTCCGGCGGCCACGAGCCTGGACCAAAAAAAGGAGCAGGTGGAGATGCAGAGGCAGGAGCTCAACAAATTTCGAGGAGACGCCCAGGTGATCCAGAAGGAAATCCAGGACTATGAGACCCGGTTGAAGGAGTTGCGGGACCGGGAGGCGCAGGCCAAGGGACCTTTTGAGGAGGATGTGAACGCGATTCCAGAAGCTTTCCTGTGTCTACGGATACCGCTGGATGCGGATGCCGCCCGGGTAGTGGTCGAGGGAAAGGTGGCGCAAGCGGCGCCGGGGACGCTGCAAATTGTCATCCGCGGGAAAAGGGAAGGTCAGATGGCCTGGGTGATCCGGCCGTTGGAGCCGGTGGCGCATAAAAAAACGGACTTGGTATTTCGCGATGAGGATTTCCAGCCGATCAGCGATTGGCTGGAAATGGACTAGGGCGGCGCTCGGTCAGCCGGAACGGAAGGTCGAGGAGCCAGAAGAGGGCCAAGGCGAGGCCCTCGAGAGAGAGCAGATACCAAGGCCAGGGGCCGAGATGGTCGAGAAGGGAGGGATTTTCCGGCTTGGCGCAGAGGTAGCCGTAATTGGTTCCAAGCAGGCCGTTGAGGCCGAGCACGGTGGCCAGGTAGAGCTGGGACCAGGCAAAGATGCGGAAGGCGGCCCAGGGGCGGGTGCGCATGCCTGCTCCCCAGGTCAATAGAAGAGCGGCGGCCACCACGCCACCGTGGGAAAGGTAGAAGGTATACCAACTGATTTCCGGCGGGCGCACCGCCAGATCGGGGGTGAGGAGGGCCTGGGTGGTGCCGGCCATGGCCCAAAACCAGGTTAGTTCGAAGGCCAAGGGACGCCGGGTCACCAAGGCGACGACGCCGGTGAAGGTGGCCCAATCACAAAGGTGAAGGGGAAGGAGTTCGTGCCACGGTTCCTCCTCATGGGTGGCGAAGTGGCCGAGGCTGACAAGTTTATTGAGGACGAGGACGAGGGCGAGGGAGTCGCAAACCGGATTAAGGAAAAGGGGTTTCCAGCGGACGGCAAGGGCGAGCAGCCCGCCGGTAGAAAAAGAGAGGAGAAGGGCGGTGAGCATCCGCCGGGTGGCTCAGCGGTAAAGGCGGAAAAGGCCCCAGGCAATTTTGAGGGCACCGGCGGAAAGGAGGACGCCGATCCCCGAGTAAAGGAGCCAGTTAGGAATGGAGCTAGGCAGAGGGGGTTTTTTCACGGGGTGGCGGGTTTTTCCAAAGGAGATACTTTTTAACATCCCGAGAAAGAAAGGCGAGAAAAACGCCGAGCATGAGGGCGTCGTCAATGACCCCGATGCCGGGCAGGGCTTCGGGAATAAGGTCGAGCGGATTGACCAAATAGAAAAAACCCAAAATACCGCCCACCAGGGTACCGACCGGCATCTGCCGGTAACGGCGGGCGAGGAGGTCGCGAAACATGGCCGGAGCAGAGCGGATCAGTGCGGGAAAGTCGGTCAGCTTGGGACCGGGACGAAGGGGGTTCATGTTCTTCGGTAAAAAGAAAGATTAGGATGAAGGTGAAGATGAAGTCTCGACCCAAAAGTGGGTTGAATTAGGATCGTTGCATGAGAACCGTTTTATGGGCGATGTTGATAATGGGAATACAGGGAAGCTTGATGGCACAAGGGGCGGAGCAGACTGCGCTGCTGACGGTTGTGGCCACGGCAGTCAATCCGGATGCGGAGGGTGACCAGAAAGAACGCTTCCGGAAGGGGTTGGCGGCGTTGGCGGATCTCAAGACGGCCGGGATGGAGCCCGAGGCGGCAGTACAAAAGGCGCGGGAGCAGGCCCAACTAGGGGACGGAGCTGACCGTCCATCCAAGATGCTTCTGAAAATCTGGAATTTGAACACTGACCGGATGACCGACCAGGCCACCTTGGAGGCGCTCCGAGCTGGCAAAGCTCCGGAGCCGCCTTTGCAAAGGCCTTAAGGTTACTTTCCGTGGGGAACAGCCTGCCAACCGGGAATCTCCGGGTTGGCCATATTCCGGGGCCGCTGGGCGGTCGGGGTCAGGGCGCTGGAACGGTCGTTGTCCCGGTCGTCGTCCCGATCCTGCGCAGAGACGGCGGGAAGACTGAATCCAATCACAGCAAGGCAGAGTAGAATTTTCTTCATGAATCCAATGATAAGGCCCCGCTGGATGGTTGCCAGCGGTTTCGCCCTGGTGTCGGCGTGTGGCTGGCTGACGGAAGGATGGGCCCAGCGGGCCGGGGCGGCCTTCAACGATGAACTTCAGGCCAAGGCGGAAAGTGGGGACGCGGATGCCCAGTTTCAGTTGGGGAACTGTTATTTTTTCGGTCTGGGGGTGCCAAAAAAACAGATCGATGGGGTGAAATGGTATCGCAAGGCGGCGGAACAGGGGCACGCCGAGGCTCAGTTCAACCTCGGCGGCTGCCTCTACCAAGGTTATGGGGTGGAGCCGAATCAGGTGGACGCTGCTCGCTGGTGGAGAAAATCGGCCGGTCAGAATTTTTCTCCTGCCCTGATCAGCTTGGGAGACTGCTATCTCCACGGGCGGGGAGTGGAGAAGGATGAAAAGGAAGCCGTCCGCTGGTTCCAAATGGCGGCCGATCAGGACTATCCTCCGGCGCTACATCGGTTGGGGAACTGCTATTTGCAAG